>DASZNX010000318.1:0-12534 GCA_035551075.1 Gemmatimonadales bacterium
GCGCTGGACCGGCGCCCCGGTCGGAGGGGATGAAGACACCTACCTGAGGCTAAAAGGCGCGAAAGGACTGACACCGCGCAGCCTCGCTGCGCTGCGACTGCTTCATCGCTGGCGCGATGGCGTCGCTGAGCGAGACGACAAAGCGCCGTTTCGAATCATCGGTAACGACGCCCTGCTCGCCGTCAGTCGAGTGCTTCCGGCCTCGGTTCAAGACTTGGGGCATGTGCGCGAGCTGCCGTCGTCGCTGGCGCGGCGGCACGGCGCGGCGCTCCTCGACGCGGTCGCTCGCGCCAAGCAGGTTCCCGACGCGGACCTCCCGCGCGTGGAGCGGCGAGCCCGCCCGGTCAAGGATCCGGGGTTCGACGCCCGGCTCGAGAAATTGAAAGCGGCGCGCAATCGCATCGCGCTCGAGCTGGCTCTCGATCCTGGAGTGTTGTGCGGCAGGACAGCATTGGAAGCGGTCGCGCGCGTCCGGCCCACGAGCCGGGAAGAGTTGAATCGGATTCCGGAGCTGCGGCGCTGGCAGATAGAGTTGTTGGGACAGTCCCTGCTGGACGCGGTGCGCTAAAATCCCATCATCGCACGGATCTTCGGATCGATGCGCTCCGGGGTCCAGTACGGCTCCCACACGATATCGATGTCGACGTCTTTCACGCCTTCGAGCGCGCGCACGACTTTATAGATGTCATTCGTGATCATCGGCCCGGCCGGACAGCCCGGCGACGTCAACGTCATGTTGATGCGCACAAGGCCGTCGTCGACCTCGATGTCGTACACGAGGCCGAGGTCGATGATGTTCAGGTCGAGCTCGGGATCTTTGACCTGACGCAAGGCCTGCCGAACCATATCGGCGCTGAGCACTGCCGTCGTCATATCAGGCAACCTAGCGACCCTCCATACCGCGCACCAGACAACGCCGGCGTCGCGCGATCCAGGCGTAGATCCGACGAGCGAGTGGCAGCACGCCGGGGATCATGATCATAAGCGACCCCAGCCAGCGCTTGCCCGGAAAAAGCCCCAACAATTCGGGGATGGCGTCCGCGCCCGTGTAGACGCCGCCATCCGGCGAGATCAAGTGCATCGCGGCAGCCAGGCGGGGAAGTGCTATACCGAATTGCGCGACTCGCGATTGGTCCTGAAACGGCACAAAGCGCAGAACATGTTCCCGATCCCACCGCTTGAGTAAAGAGACAGCCTGTTGGCAGATCCCGCATTCACCGTCGTAGATCAACGTCGGTTCGTCTGGAACTCGATCAATGGCCGGCATCAACCATACGCGCCGCGCTGTCCGCCACCCGCCCGCGGACTTGTTTGAGCTTGGTGAATGATTTTGTAGTTCGCGGGTCAAACGCGCGATTGGTGAGTAACAGCACGAAGACGTCGCGATCCGGATCGATCCACAATGACGTGCCTGTCCATCCCGTGTGGCCGTAGCTGTGCGGGCCAAACAGCGTTCCGGCGCTGGACGTCTCCTCGCCCGTGGGCAGGGCTTCCCACCCCAGCGTGCGCGCGCTCACTCCGCGCCGCGCGGGGACGGCGATCTGGGTGAACTGCCGGACCGTTTCCTTTTTTACGATCTGTGCGCCGCCCGGCGCGGCGCCTTCGTTGAGCATGAACTCGGCATATCGGGCGAGGCCGGCGGCGGTCGCAAACAGACCGGCGTGCCCCGAGACGCCGCCGAGCTTGGCTGCGTTCGGATCATTGACCATGCCCGCGATGGCATGTCCGTGCCACAAGCCGGTGGGAGCGATGCGGTGCTCCAGTTTCCTGGGCGGGCGAAACAGCAGCTGCTGGTCGAGGCCCAGCGGGGCGTAGATCTCCCGCGTGACGAATACATCGAGCGGCGCGCCACTCACGCGACGCACGATTTCACCGAGCAGAATGGCATTGAGGTCCGAGTACACCATCCGCGAGCCGGGCGGTGCGACCGGTACGGTGGTCACCACCATGTTCAATGCCGTCGCGCTGTCACCGGCATTTTTCAGCGGCAATGTCGCGCGGAGTCCGGACGTGTGCGTCAGGAGATGGCGGACCGTAATGCGTTCCGTTCCCGGGCTGTTGAATTCGGGGACGTATCGCACCACCGGAGAGTCGAGCGCCACTTTGCCGCGCTCGACCAACAGCATGAGTGACGGCGTGGTCGCGACGACTTTGGTGAGTGACGCGAGGTCCCAGAGCGTGCTGTCGACGCTGACGCTGGGACTCGCGGCGTTCCACGTGAGGTGCCCGTACCCCTTGGCGAACAAAATCTTGTCATGCCGGCCGACGACAAGCGCGGCGCCAGGGTACACGCCCCCCCGGATGCCGTCGAGCACGGCGTTATTGAACTCGGCCGAGTCGAGAGGTCCGCGAGATTGGCTAACCCCGGGGGCGGGGCGCCGCCCCGGGGTCAGCCACGGCTCGAAAGCCTCCAGCACACCGAGCAGTAAGAGAAGAGCTACGACCAAACGCCTGGAATCCGCCGGCTGCAGGAGGGACAGCGGCCGTCGCTTCCCACGCGTTGCCGCTTGATGACGTAGCCATACCGTTCGATGAGCAGGTCGCCGCAATCGGGACAATACGTGTGCTCCCACCGACCGACGCGACCCGGCAGGTTGCCCGCATAGACGAACTGCAATCCCGCGCGGGCGCCGATCTCGCAGGCCCGCACCAGCGTCGTGGCGGGCGTGTTCTCGGGATCGGTCATTTTGTAGTCCTTGTGAAACGCCGTGACGTGCCAGGGAATCTCCGGCGACACCGCCGCGATCGCCTGGGCGGCACGCTCGAGCTGCGATTCGTCATCGTTGAAGCCGGGCACGATCAGCGTGACGATCTCGAGCCAGAATCCCCGCTCGTGCACCAGTCGAATGGCGTCGAGGACGTGCTGCAACACTCCGCCGAGCTGGCGATAGCGCTTATCGTCCATCGCCTTGAGATCGATTTTGTAGCAGTCGGTCCACGGACGGATATAGTCGAGCACTTCCGGTGTGGCGTTGCCGTTGGAAATGAACGCCGTCTTCAACCCGCGTGGCCGCGCCACCTTGAACACATCGACCGCCCACTCGGCCGTGATGAGGGGCTCGTTGTAGGATGAGCCGACCATACGCGCTCCCTGGCGCAGCGCGAGTGTCACCAGCTCATCGGGCGTAATGTCCGTCGGCATGACACCCGCGGTCTCATCGCGGAGCGCCTGCGATGTCAGCCAATTCTGGCAATAGCCACAATGGAAATCGCACCCCAGCATGCCGAACGTCAGGGTGTCGCTGCCGGGCAAACAATGGAAGAACGGCTTTTTTTCAGTCGGATCGCATTGCAGCGCTGCCACGTAGCCGGCCGGGACGAGCAGCGTCCCTTCATTATTAAAGCGCACCTTGCAAATGCCGCGGCGTCCCGGCTTCACCACGCAGCGATGGCCGCAGGCGAAGCAGCGCACCGCTTTACCCTCGAGCCGTTCGATCAGCTCCGCTTCCCGTACCCGAGTGTCGAGCGCCTGCGCCAGCGGAACGTCGGAGGGACTGTGCATAAGGAAGGACGTAATGCTGCGGCGACCCGGCATAATCCTACCGCAAGGACCCCGGCGTGAGCTGGTAGAGTAGCGTCACCGTTCGGACGTCGCGATCGGACAGGTCCCGCACCTTCGCGGTCGGAAACATGATGTCAGTCGAGTCCTTGGAGTGATCGAGGCCGAGGAGGTGCCCCACTTCGTGCATCGCGACCACCCGAATGTCCGGGGCTTCCATGGGCCGGCCCTTGGGGTCGAACGTCGCCAGCGTGATCACCGCGGACTGAATGTGGCCGTTCTCGTCCCACGTTACGTCGGTCTGCCCCGTGCGCTCGATCTCGAACTGGATGCGCCACTTCACGGTCACTTCCGCGCTCGCGGAATCCGCGTTGAAGTCGAACCGCACCGGCACGCCGACGCTCGTCCACTGGCCGAACGCCGCTTTGATCGCATCGAGAAATTCCGGCTTGAAGTTCGCGGCAAATGTCGGTGCGAACCACACGCGAATGGGGTTGCTGGTGCGATTCTCCCAGCGGCGGAGCGTCGAATCGTCGGACTGCGCCAGCATCTCGCCGAGATAGGTCGTGGTGCCGCTGGCGCGAATCCGGCGCCGCGTTTCAGAACGGGCGAGCAGATCGAAGTACGTCGGCTCGCGACCCGCGGAGGCGGTAGTGCCTTGCGACGTGGTCGTGGGCGGAGCCACCGGCTGCGCCACTGGCGGCGGCGCGGGCGGGGGAGCGGGCGCGGGCCCCGTATCGCCGGATACCCGAACCATGACAGGCTCGGAATCGACGGGGCGGCCCTTGGGACGAAACGCGTCCCAGAAAATGAACAGGATGATCAGCACCACGGAGGCGGAGATCATTCCCGTCAGGCGACGCTCTACCATCTTGCCAATATGCGAAATTCGCAGGTCGCGACGCTAGCTTTGGGCTCCGGGCCTCTCTATGATTGTGGCCCGCATGCGCTTGGACGATAGATAGGTGATCACGTTACCGGGCAAGCACGTTATCCGCTGGCGCACGTGGGTCATTGCCGCATGGGCGGTGCTCGCGTTGCTGTTTGTGCCGAAAGCCGCCCATGTGACACGGGTGCTTGCCGTACGCGGCAGCGCGGTCGAGCGAACCGAGTCGGCGCGCGCGACCCAGTTGATCCGCGACGCGTTCCCCAGTCCGATCGACGAATACGTCGCCCTCGTGGTGCACGGTCCCGTCCGGTACACCAATCCGCGCTTCGTGGCGGTGCTCGATTCCATTTCCGCGGCGCTGTCGCGGCAGTCATACATCAGTCAGGTGATCTCGGTGCGCACGATCGGCGAGTCGACGTTCGTGAGCGCCGACCGGCAAACCACCTTTCTCATCGCCGCGCTGACGCCGTCCAAGGGATCCGAGATCAGCGATAATATCGTGCCGGACCTGCGCGACGTGGTGAACGGCACGCTCGCGCGGCTGCCCCGTGCGACCGGGTTCGACATCAAGGTGACCGGGAATCCCGCGCTCGATTACGATGTCCGCACGATCAGCACGGCCGACACGCGAATCGCCGAGCAGCGCGCGGTCCCACTGACGCTCGTGGTGCTGGTACTCGCTTTTGGCGCGCTCGTCGCCGCGACACTCCCCATCATTGTCGGCGTCCTGGCGATCACGATCGCCCTCGGCATCGTGGCGGTGGCCGCCCAATTCCAGACGATGTCGGTCTTCGTTCTCAACATCACGACGATGGTGGGGTTGGGCGTCGGTATCGACTACTCGCTGCTCATCGTGACGCGCTTCCGCGAAGAGCTGAACCGCGGCCTGTCACCGATCGATGCCGCGATCCGCACCATTCAGACCGCCGGCTCCGCCGTGGTGACGTCGGGACTCACTGTGGTGGTAGGTTTCGCGGCGCTGATCCTCACACCGCGAACGGAGACCCGTTCGGTGGGTATCGGCGGGCTGATCGTCGTCGCGATCGCCGTGTTCCTGTCTACCACGTTCCTTCCCGCCTGCCTCGCGATTCTCGGCCGTAACATCGACCGGCCAAAGTGGCTCGCGCGTCTGCTGGCATGGATTCACGCGCCGACCGGATGGGAGCGGTGGGCGCGCTCGCTGGGACATCACCCGTGGCGCGCGATTCTGGGCGGCGGGCTCGCCGCGGCATTTCTCACCTTCCCGCTGACCCAGATCAAGATCGGCCTGCCCGCGCGCAACTGGTTTCCTCCGGATGCCGAATCCGGTCAGGGACTCGCGCAGCTGCGCGACATGGGCGCGAGCGGCGTGATTCAGCCGCTGCGCGTGGTGGTGCAATTGCCGGCCGGAGAATCAGCGTTGTCGGGTCGCCGGCTCTCGGGGCTCAAAGCATTGTGTGACTCGATCGAGAAGGATCCGCGCGTGCGCGAAGTACGCGGCGTGGCGACGATCCGGCCCGGCCTGTCGACCTTACAGCTCGCCATGTTCTACAGTGACGCCGATTCGGTGCGCAATCGCTATCCCGAGTTCTTCAACGCGTATTTGAGCGCGGACGCCCAGACGACCCTCATGGATGTGATCGCCACGGACAGCGTGTCGCTCACGGGCATGATGGACCTCACCCGGCACGTCCGCCACACGATCGCGAACGTCGGCGCACAGCGGCTGCGCGGCGCCCAGATCCTCGTGGGAGGCTTTGCCGCATCGAGCCTCGATCTACAGCAACACCTGCTCGAGCGCTTCCCCGGCATCGTTGCAATGATCCTGGGCGTCACCGCCATCATGCTGCTGGCCGCGTTTCGGTCGGTGCTCGTCCCGATCAAGGCGGTCGTCCTGAACTGCGTATCGGTCGGCGCCGCATTCGGCCTCACCGTGCTCGTTTTCCAGCACGGCTACGGAATCCAGCTCTTCGGGCTCGAAGGACCGACTGAAGCGATCTTCGTCGTCGTGCCGGTGCTGGTGTTCGCGACGGTGTTTGGCCTGTCGATGGACTACGAGGTCTTTCTGCTGACGCGGATCAAAGAGGTCTTCGATAAGACCGGGCGTAACGATTACGCGACGATGGAAGGATTGTCCGCGACCGCGTCGACCATCACCTTCGCGGCGCTGATCATGATCATCGTGTTCGGGAACTTCGCGTTCACGCGCGTGTTGGCAGTTCAGTTCATCGGCTTTGGGTTGGCGCTCGCCGTCCTGCTCGATGCGACGCTGATCCGTATGGTGCTCGTCCCCGCCATCATGCACATCGCCGGCCGCTGGAACTGGTGGCCGGGAGTCCGAGCGCCCAGGCGCGAGGTCGAGGAGGTCGAAGAGGTTACGTAGGGCGCTCTCTCAGCAGCTTCAGTTTCTCGCCCCATACATCCCAGTGCCAAGCGGGAACCCGGATTCCGGTGTCGGGATCCTTCAACGGCTTGTACTGCAGCCAGCGCGCCTGGAAACCCAGCGTGCGACCCAGATCGAGCAGCCGTTCCTTATCAGAGCTCACGAGATGGACCATGGGCTCATTGTCGATCTTGTGGCGATGCAGCCAAACGCCGCCGCTCAGGGCGAATCGCATCCCCTCACGGCGGCGTGAGAACTCCCGGTATAGCGGGGGTGGCTCTAGGTGCAGGTGATCCGACCCTCAACGGTCGCCGGAGCGACCGGAGTCGCATTTCCTTGATAGAGCACGCACTGGCGCGTGGTCTGCGCATGGACGGCCCGGGCGGACCAGCCTCCCGGCGTCGCCTGGAGCACCGTCAGCGTTACACCGGTCGAGGGACTGAAGTTATTGAGCGCGGGGAGACTGCTCGTGTAGAAGGCGCTGTCGTAAAAAAAGCCCTCCTCCGCCGTCGCCAGATTCTTGAGGTCGGACTTCATCTGGGCGACGTAGGCCTTCTGCTTCGTGTTGGCGAGTTTCGGGATCGCGATGGCCGCGAGGAGCCCGATAATCACCACGACGATCAGCAGCTCGATCAGCGTGAAGCCGCGTGCCTTCAAGGCGATCCCTCCGGGCGCGAAAGGACGCCAATTCGAACCAAGGACCCGAATTGACGCCACTATTGTGGGCACTCCCCCCCAATCCTGCAAGAGGTATGCTTAACCCTTCGCGTCGATCCAATTCCTTCCCGCGCCAACACTTACGACCAGCGGGACGCGCAATTCGGCAACGCCCTCCATCTCGCGTTTTACAAGGTCCCCGGCAACAGATCGCTCGTTTTCCGTGACCTCGAACACCAACTCGTCATGCACCTGCAGGAGCATCTTCGCGTCGAGTCCGCCCTTTTGGAGCGCCGCATGGATCCGGATCATCGCGATCTTGATCAGGTCCGCCGCGGACCCCTGCAGGGGCGAGTTCGTGGCCGTGCGTTCGCCGAACGCGCGGATGCTGAAATTTCGGTCCCGCAGCTCCGGGATATAGCGCCGCCGTCCGAACAGCGTCTCCACGAAGCCGCGTTGGCGGGCCTCGTCGATGGTGCGATCGAGCCACGCACGGACGCCCGCAAACCGCTCGAAATACCGCTTGATGAAGGCCTTCGCCTCCTCCAGGGTGATGGCGAGTTGGCGTGAGAGCGCGAGCGCGCCCTGGCCGTAAATGGTCGCAAAGTTGATCGTCTTCGCCCGCGCCCGCATCTCCGCCGTTACGCTGGCCTCGGGGACCCCGAAAATCACCGCCGCTGTCTGCTTGTGGATGTCCCCGCCCCGTTGGAACGCGGCCACGAATTCCGGGTCGCCCGAGAGATGTGCCAGGAGCCGAAGCTCGACCTGGGAGTAATCGGCGGCCAGCAAGAGGCGGCCGGGCGGGGCCACGAAGGCGCGGCGAATCTCGCCGCCTCGCTTGGTCCGGATGGGAATGTTCTGCAGGTTCGGGTCCGACGACGACAACCGTCCCGTGGCTGCTCCAGTCTGGTTGAACGTCGTATGCACGCGACCCGTGTCGGCGCGGATGTATCCCGGCAAGGCATCCACATAAGTGGATTTGAGCTTCGCCAGCTCGCGGTACTCCATCATCAGGCGCGGGACCTCGTGCCCCATGGTCGCGAGCTGCTCCAGCACCTCCACGTCGGTCGACGGGCCGGTTTTCGTTCGCTTCAGGACCGGCAGTTTGAGCTTCTCGAACAGCACGGTACGCAGCTGCGGGGTCGACCCGAGGTTGAATTCGCCGCCGGCCGCGCGATAGATGTCCATTTCCAGCAGCGAGAGCTGCTTGTTGAATCCGCGTGCCATTTCGCCGAGCAGCACGCGATCGACCAGGATTCCCGTGGCCTCCATGTCTACCAGGACCGGGATCAGCGGGATCTCGATTTCATCGAGCAGCCGGGTGAGGTGATGATCCTCGATCTCGGATCGAAATGCCTCTTCCAGTCGCAACACCATCTCCACTTGCGCCGCCGAGACACGCGCCGCCTCCTGCGGCGGCACCTCCGCGAACTGCCGGTCCTTCCCCACCAACTGTGCCGTTGTAGGGAGCTCGATGGACAGGCGCTCACGCGCGAGATCCGCGATCGCGTGCGACCGGTTTCCAGGGTCGAGGACGAAGCTCGCGACCATGGAGTCGTATGCGACGCCGCCGAGCGCGACACCCGCGCGCGCCAGTGCCACCCACGACGCTTTGATGTCGTGACCCGCTTTCTTTACGGCCGGATCCGCGAGCAGCGCGCGGAGGTCCGCCATCGCCTCGCTCCCGAGCGGCGGGAGATTGCGCGGTGACGTTCCTCCATCGAGCTCGTCGGGGGCCGAGCGATGCGCCAGCGGCAAGTACCAGGATCGACCCGGCGCAACGGCGAAGGACATTCCCACCAGACCGTGCTCGACCTGCAGCGCAACCAGTCGCGCCGCGCGCAACTCCTGCAACAGCGCCGCCAGCTTCGGGAGGTCGTCGACGATTTGCGGATCCGCGAGCAGCGGCGTCCGTGGAGCCGGCGCAGGTACGCCGCCTACCGGTACGGCTGGAACAGTTCCTACCGAATCGAGATCACCGAGCTTCGGAATCAGGGTGCGGAATTCGAGCTCCGTGAACAGCGCGGCCAGACGATCGGTATCGGGCCGTTGGACGTGGAGCTGTTCGAGATCGAGCTCCACCGGAACGTCGCGTCGCAGGGTCACGAGCTGGCGGGACAAGCGGGCATTATCCGCTTGTTGGAGCAATGCTTCGCGCGGCCGCTTGCCCGGAATGTCGGCAGCGCGCGCGAGGATCGTGTCGAGGTCACCGTACGTCTGCAGCAGCTGCGTGGCGGTCTTGTCCCCGATGCCTTTGACCCCGGGGATATTGTCGGAGCTGTCTCCCACCAGCGCGAGGAAATCCACGACACGCTCGGGCGGCACTCCGAGCCGCTCGCTCGCATTCGACTGATCCACCCACTGCTCCTCGACTGCCGCCTGGCCACCGCGCCCCGGATTGAGCAACGCGATGCCGGGTCCGATGAGTTGATAGAAGTCCTTGTCGCCCGAGACGATTACGGCCTGGAGCTCTGCGCTGGCGGCGCGCGCCGCGAGCGTTGCCACCACGTCATCGGCCTCGTAGCCGTTGATGGCGATAACTGGAATGTGGAACGCGTCGAGAATCTGGCAGACGCGCTCGAGCGAGCGGTCGAAGTCCTGCTGCATTTCCTCGCCCAGCTTTTCGCGCGTCGCTTTGTAGTCGGGGTATTCCTGTTGGCGGAAGGAGACGCCGCGGTCGTGCACCCACCCGATGTACTCGGGGTGATAGTTCTCGTAGAGCCGCAGCAGGAAATTCGTGATGCCCCAGACCGCGGACGTATTCTCGCCGCGCTTGGTCGTGAGGGGCCGCGCGATCATCGCGAAGAAGGCGCGGTAGATCAGCGCGTAGCCGTCGACGAGAAAGACACACTTCCTGCCTGCGGCAGAGGCGGGAATCGGTGGTGCTGGGCGCGGCGGCATGGCCGGAAAACTAAACCCCGGGGCCAAGGGGGGCCCCGGGGTCGGTGAAGAGATGGGCGCGGGGGTCGCGTTTAGACGCGCACGACGTTCGTGGCGTGGAGCCCTTTGTCGCCCTGCTTCACTTCGAACTCCACTACCTGCCCCTCGGCAAGGGTCTTGAAGCCGTCCATCTGAATCGCCGAGAAATGCACGAACACGTCTTCGCCACCCTCTTGCTCAATGAAGCCGTAACCCTTGGCATCATTGAACCACTTCACCTTTCCCTTAATCACGTTCCGCCTCCCTGCAGAGTCACGTACCCGGCCCCCGCCCTGCGGGGATACCTGCCCGGCCTTGTTGTCGAGCGCGGTAGAAATGATCGGCCGATTGGAAAACTGTCAACCGGGGTTTCTACGGTTCGTAAAGCGCGCGGTACAACTCGCGATTGCGCAAGAGACTGCGCACATAGCCACGGGTCTCGGGATAGGGGATCAATTCGATAAATCGGTCCGGATCGTTCGCTCCCTCCCGATCGAGCCAGCGTCGCACGGGAATCGGACCCGCGTTGTACGCGGCGAGCGCCGCGTCGACGCGACCAAAGCGCTTGAGCAGCTCGGCGAGATGCGCGGCGCCGAGATGCAGGTTGAGATCCGGAACCGTGATCCACTCGGGGTAAAACGCGACGTCCAGTCCGCGCGCCAGGAGTGCGGCGGTACTCGGCAGGAGCTGCGCCAGGCCGCGCGCACCCGCGGGAGACAGCGCCTCGATGTCGAACGTACTCTCCTGCCGCACGAGCGCCGCGAGCAACAATGCATCGACGCCGAACTCGTCGGCTTCCGCCTCGACGGCGGAGCGATTTGGCCATGGGAAGATGGCCCGTAACACGCGCACATCGCCCGGTACCTGCAAAGCGGCCTGCCAGCCGAGCCGCACCGCCGCGGACCCATAGCCCCGCACGCTCAGTCCCTCACTCCAGCCGAGCAGCGATTCGAGATCCTGCGGCGGCCGCGCCAACACGTCGCGCACTTGCGCCTGCGCTTCGCTGTCCAGGCCCGCGAGCAGCAGTGTGTCGATCCGCGCGAGGCCTATAGTCACCGCGGCCGGCGGCGCCGCGGCGGGCAAGGTGCTCGGGCTGAATGCCAGCGGCGGCAGGCCGCTTTCTCGCCGCGCCCGCATGCCGTAATAGCCGAGCGAATCCTCGCGCGCGAGCGCGAGCCAGATTTGGTGCGCGGCCGCCGAGTCGCCGCGCTCGAGCGCCACTTTGCCGAGCCAGAATCGGGCGGCGGTGCGCTGCGGTCCCCCTGCATCGATTTCCGATTGATACAGCGCGGCCGCGCTATCGAGCTGCCCCGCGCTCTCGGCACGGGTCGCGAGACGGAAGCGCGCGAGGGACGCGCGCGCATCCGTCGGATAGCGCGTCATCAGCTCGTGATACCAGCGCGTTGCGCTCGCGGAATCGTTCCGGCCGTCGAGCATGTCCGCCAGGATGTAGAGCGCGCCCGCCGCCGCCGTATCGGTGGGATAGCTCGCCGCGAAACCCGAGAGGGCCGCCGGAGCCGTCGGATCACCCAGACGGACGAGCGCCCGCGCGCGACGATACAACGCGAGCGGGCGGGCGGTCGAATCGCGCGCAGCGGCACTGTAGGCGCCCAGCGCGTCGCGCGTCCGCCCCGTCGCGACGAGCAGCTCGCCGTACAGCATGAGCGTCGTGGCGCTCGAGTCGCCGGCCCGCAGCGCGTGCTCCACGTGAATGCGCGCATCCCGCGCCGTGTTGCGGCGGTTCAAGGCGCGCGCCAGCGCGACATGCTCCGTGGGCTCGCGCGGAGCAAGCGGCCGCAACGCCAGCGCCACGCCCGCTGCCGCGTCATCGCTCAACGGGTCGCGCGCGAGCAGCGCGTACAGCGCCTTCCGGCTGCGCACCGTATCGCCCCGCACGAGCGCGAGCCGCGCGACATCCAGCGCCTTCCCTGCCGCCTCGAGCGCGTCCAGCGCGCGTGCGGTATCACCACTGAGCAGCAACGATCGGGCGCGCGCCACCGGCACCGCCCGGGCTGCGGGCGGAGCGACGTCGGCGAGCAGGACTCGCGCGGTTGAGCTATCACGCGTCACTCGGGCCAGATGAACGCGGAGCCAGTCATCGATCGCGGCGAGCCGGCCGCCGGCTCGAGCCGCGCTGAACGCGGCCGCGGCACTGTCAGGCTGACCCGCGGCTTCGTACGCCAGGCCGGCGCGCACCGCGAGCAGAGC
>DASZNX010000319.1:0-2440 GCA_035551075.1 Gemmatimonadales bacterium
CCACAACAATAATCGCCACCGTACTCGCCAAAATCTGCGCAATCGCCCCGAACAGCGCGACATAATCGGTGTGCGGCACCGTCAGATCCTTCGGCGGCACGTACACGTCTGATCCCGGGTCCGGCTTCGGGTCGCTCGAGAACAGCAAGCCCTTCGGCATTTTGCTCTCCGTTCGACTAGTGCTATCTCGACACAATCATAGCGCTCCACGCGGCTTTTTGGGAACACGGTGAACCTACGGCTTACGCTCGCCGAGTCTTTCCGATCGTAGCACCGTGAGGAATCGTTGTAGCGCGGTTTGCCACGAAGAGAGGGATTTGCCCAGTAAGGTATCTGCTCGTGTTGTGTCCAGCACTGAAAACTTTGGACGCCGAGCTGCGGTCGGATAGTCCGCTGTCGAACATGCACTCACGAGTTTCTCAACGCCGGCAAAGCGAAACACAAATGCACCGACGTCGAACCACGTCGTGTGTCCCGCATTAGCAACATGAAAGACTCCTCTCTCATTGCTGCGCAACAATTCCCATGTTGTAGCGGCTAGATCGACCGTATAAGTCGGTCGACCATATTGGTCATTGACGACACGGGTGGATCTGCCTGCCATCGCCCGTTCCCACATCGTGCGGGGAAAGGACCGCCCATTGCGCCCGAAAAGCCAGGAGGTGCGCACAATGACGTGGTCGATGCCACACTCCGCCAGCGCGATTTCACCGGCGAGCTTGCTCGCACCATAAGCGTTTATGGGCTTCGGAATATCCTCCTCGACATACGGCCGCGTCGTATCACCATCGAATACATAATCCGTGCTGAAATGGACGACGGTCGCTCCAACTGCTGCGGCGGCTTGACCAATGAGCCCGACTGCTTCGGCATTTACCCGAAACGCGCCAGCGCGATCTGCTTCTGCCTTGTCTACTGCCGTATAACCAGCAGCATTGATGATTGTGTTCGGCGCGGTGTGCACGATCGTTTCTTTGACCCTCTGCTGATCTGTGATATCCAGCTGCTCTCGGGTCAGTGCAACGATTTCGCAGTCTGGGGGTGCGGAGGATACCAGATCCCGACCAAGCATTCCGCCGGCTCCAAGAATCATTACGCGCATCAAGAATGTTTGAGATACAGCGCGTTCGTCGCCCGGTACGCCTCATTCAGCACCCGCTCCCACCACTGACGGTGGTCGAGATACCACTGGACAGTCTTTGCGATGCCGACATCGAATCGGTGACCCGGCTGCCACCCTAGCTCCCGACAAATCCGATCCGTATTCATCGCGTACCGGCGATCATGACCGGCCCGATCCTGCACGTACTTGATGAGCGATTCAGGTTTCCCCAAGCACTGGAGCACGCACCGCACCACCGTGATATTCGGCAACTCGGCGCTGCCGCCGATGTTGTAAACCGCGCCGATCTCGCCACCCGTGACGACGGACCAGATCGCCGACGCGTGATCCTCCACGTGCAGCCAGTCGCGAACATTCCGGCCATCCCCATATACGGGCAGCGGTTGATCCGCCAAGGCCCGCGTAATCATCAGCGGGATCAGCTTCTCGGGAAACTGATACGGCCCATAATTGTTGGAGCAACGCGTAATGATCGCGGGAAAATCGAATGTCTCGACATATGAACGCACGAGCAGGTCAGCGCTTGCTTTGCTCGCCGAGTAGGGGCTGTTGGGCGCGAGGGGCGTCGTTTCGGTGAACGCGGGATCATCCGCCGCCAGAGAACCGTAGACTTCGTCCGTGCTGATCTGCACAAAGCGGAATGGACGCGCCCTGGTCTTGAGCATCGCGCGAGCGGCTTCCAGCAGCGTCATGGTCCCGCGAATGTTCGTGTCGACGAACACCCCCGGTCCCATGATCGAACGGTCGACATGCGACTCGGCCGCCATATGGACGACACAATCGGGCGCCGGCGCTTTCGGTATGGCCTCGCCGCGGAGCACCCGCTCCATCAAGTCGAGATCGCGGACGTCGCCATGGATGAACGAGTACCGCGCATCGCCACTCGGACCATGCTCGGCGTCGACGTCCTGGAGACTTTCCAGATTCCCGGCATAGGTCAGCGCGTCCAGATTGATGACGTGCACGCCGCCTTCGTGCCCCAACACCCACCGGATGAAGTTCGATCCAATGAAGCCGGCACCACCCGTCACGAGAAGGCACGACGGCGTGAAGGTCACACGATCGCTCCCTCGAAGACGGGCAGATCACTGCGATCGGTCGTCAGCGCTTTAGCCTGGCGATCAGTCTCGGACAGAATCGGAGTCCGAACCGGCCATTCGATGCCGATGCTAGGATCGTTCCACACCACCGCGTGCTGATCGTCCGCCACATAAAAGTCGGTGCACTTGTACTCCAGCTCCGCGCCCTCGGATGTGACACAGAAACCGTGCGCGTAACCGGCCGGAATGAAGAGTTGGCGCTTGTTCTCCGCGGAAA
>DASZNX010000320.1:0-3556 GCA_035551075.1 Gemmatimonadales bacterium
CAGGACTGGAAGGATTCCTACAACTCGAACTACGAATCGGGCGCGACTGATTGGCTGCGCAGTCGGGTGATCGGGAAAGTCACGCTACATGAGAACCGCACGATCACGAGTTGTGAGGTAGCAGACGGGAGGGTCCTGACGACGCTCTCGGATGGCACGAAGGTGCCGGTCGATCACATTCTGCTCGCAACCGGGTACCGCGTCGATGTCGACCGCTTGACGATGATTGACCCGGCCTTGCGCGGTCAAATTGCGGTCGATCGCGCGATTCCCATCCTGAGTCACCGATTCGAGAGCAGTGTACCGGGACTCTACTTCGTGGGTCTCACGTCGCTGCGCGCGTTCGGCCCGTTGTACCGGTTCGTGGCTGGTTGTGGCGCGGCGGCGCGGCGCGTGGCGCGAGCCATCGCGCGCGAGCGCGGCCGGGGCGTCGCACGCTCAGCGAGCTGGGGCTCCCCCGCGGTTGCCGACGCGGTCTAGGTCAGCAGCGACGCCGCTTCACTGAGCGTCGCGAAGCGCACGTTGGTAAGACGGGAGACGCCGTCGAGGTACGCCGCGATGGTGTCGTAGAGGCGCGTGACATCCGCCCAGCTGCTGACGAAGGGACTCAGGCCCGGCATGAGACTTGGGCTGTGAAAGAACACCTGGAGATGCCGGGCGCCGTGTTCCAGCAACCGCTGCGACAGCGTCACCATCTCGGCCGCCGACGCTAGTTCCGGACAGAGCACGATTCGCTTGGCCAGACCGGTTCGATCCACCAGCCCAGCGAGTCGCAGCCACTTGAGGGGAGCGCGCGCGTTCTCGACCACGCGCCGCGCGGAATCCCAGAAGCCGAAGGGCCCGCGGCTGAATCCGTACGACAGCGGAATCTCGATCAGATCACCGTAGAGCGATGGGTGCCTCACATCGCGACCCGGCTCGAGGCGATATGCGTCGATGGGGGCGCCGACGAAATTCGGCCCGTCATCGTAGGATTCCCAGCTCCAAAACGGCGTAACGCTACTGTCCACGCTATAGCCGCAGCTCAGCAGCGCGGGGACCGTGTCGCGACCGATGCCGAAGCGGCCGGCGCGAAACACCCGCGGCCTCGCGGCGAATGCCTGCTCGAGCGTCGTGGTCACCCTCTCGAGCTTCGCGCGCTGGAGATCCGCCGGCAGATTCTTGAGCATGGAGTTGCGCGGCACGAACGCCTCGTCGAGCGGAGGCGTGTTCCAGGGATGGAGATGCGCCCCGATCTCCGCGTTGCTTCCCGCTCCGGTGACGTCGCGCAGGACGGCGGCGGCGGACGGGTCGATCGCCACCTGATAGTTCACCAGGTAGGTGGGCCGGACACCGAGATGGGCGAAGAACCGCGCGAGCCGCGGAAGCTCGCGAATATTCCCGACACTTACGTCACGGCTTCGGAACCAGTTGTCCTCTTCCGTATCGATCGAGATGATGAGAACTGTCACGCGTGATCCTGCCGAGAAAAGCGTCAGCCACCGCGCGGGCAATCACCGCCGCGCCGGCCGCTGTGTGGTGGTCATGATCGTAGTAGTGCCGCAGGCGGCCGGTTACGACGGGCCGGAGATCGAGATGCGGCACACCGAAGACATCCGCGACTCTGGCGACGCGAGCGTCGACGCAGTCGAGTAGCCGGTTCACGACGCTCAGGCTGTAATAGACCGTGAGCGTCTCTTTCCAGGCCTTGCCTACTCCGCCCTGCCAAAAGTGCGACAGCTCCTCGCTCGTGTATTCACCATCGAACCACGGCTGCCGCACGACGAGCACGCGATCCGCTTTGGCCCGCGCGGCGCGCAGAACACGGCTGAAGTGCGCCGCGAAATTGTCGAGTACGACGGTCGGATCCGGCATCTCCGTTCGTACCTCGGTGGCGGCCGCGCGCATGCGCCGCGCGTTGGCGCACCAGGTGCCGGCGCGCTCTTTGATCTCGAGTCGCTTGAACCAGCGCCGTCGCCACCGGTTGGCGAGCTCGACCAGAGCCCACTCGCGCGGCTTCCACCCGAACCTCTGACGCGGGTGCTCGGCGAACAACAGGGATTCCGGCACGCACGAAGGCGCCTGCGCCGGATGCGCTCCCTCTTCGAGCCAGTGATACACGTCGCTCGCGGCGACCATGATGAGAATTGCATCGAGGTGGTCGTACTGCGGCAGCACGCGCTCGAGGATGATCTCCAGCTCGGCCGATCCGACACCCGAGTGGCCGATATTGCCCACATGCACGCGCCGCGCGCCGAGGGCGGTGCGGCTCTCGGGCGTGTTGAGGAGACGCTCGAGGGCACCGGGCCAGCTCGTTGGTTGGTCGAGACCGTAACACTCCACGGCGCTCCCGCCGACCACCAGAATCCGATAGAGTCCCGGCTCGTCGGAGCGGACGTCGCCGCCGCGCTCGCCATCGGCATTGATGTAAAAGCGGCAGCGACGCTCGAGCTCGGGGAAGATGTCGGGATCCATCCGGATCTCGATCCGCGCGTGCGGCGGCCAGACGTGGTAGTGAGAGCGGTGGCGCAGCCACCAGCGACTAGCGATTTCAGC
The DNA here is from genome assembly GCA_035551075.1 of Gemmatimonadales bacterium. Taxonomy (GTDB): domain Bacteria; phylum Gemmatimonadota; class Gemmatimonadetes; order Gemmatimonadales; family GWC2-71-9; genus 20CM-2-65-7. The sequence goes on from DASZNX010000320.1 coordinate 2,536, forward strand.
CACGACAACACATGCCGCTAGGGCGAGCACGCCGGCAGCCAGCCAGATCATCATGCCCGGCTCCACGCTTTCAGCACAGGGAGCCGTCCACGCAGATCGACGTAGCGATCACCGCGATACACGTAGGCCACCCACATCACCCCCACGACGGCGATCATCGCGATCCCCGCGACGACCAACCCGCTGACGCCGCGAACATCCATTCCCAGCTTGAACCAGAGAAGCAGCGCCAGGACCGGAATGCCACCGAGGAGCGCGCGAGCGAAGATGTAGCGCAGCGAGCCCAGGAACGGCGTGTCCAGTTCTTTGCACGCCTGCCAGTGCACCAACACCGCGAAGATCACGTTCGGAATGGCGGTCCCCAGCGCGACACCGGCGAGCCCGAGCGGACCGACGAGCAGGATGCTGAGACCGAGATTCACCAGACCGGCGACCAGAAATCCGACGGTCGGCAGGCCCGGTTTGCCCAGTCCCATCAGAATGGGCAGCGCGACGCCGCGCATTGGTAGAAAGACCAGGTTCGAGATCATCAGGATCTGCAGCACCTGGCCAGCCGGCCGCTCGAACGAGGGGTCGATCCACCAGGCGATGAAGCGTGGCCCGAGCACGATGAGAAAGAGGCCGACCACCAGTGTGACGGAGAACGCGATCTTGGACCATTTGAGGAAGACGTCGCGCAGCTCGGCATGATGCCCTTGTGTCTTAAGTCTCGTCGCGGCCGGCATCACTACCGCCGCGATCGCGACGATGAACTCCATGAAATAGACGACGAAGCTGTTGGCGACCGTGAAGTACGGAATCGAGCTCACTTTTTGAAACGCGCCGATGACGATGGAGTCTGTTTCGAACGACAGCCGGATGCCCGCCGTGAGAACGAGGACATACAGGCTGAACGCAAAGATGGACCGTGTCATCCGCCAGTTGATGTGGGATAGCTGGAGTCGGGTGGCCGGATAACGTTTCCGGATGAGCACCCAGCACAGCCCGAAGTCAAAGACGAGACACGCGAGCTGCACCAGCG
>DASZNX010000321.1:0-5430 GCA_035551075.1 Gemmatimonadales bacterium
GATTTACAAAGTGGGGGAGTCGGGCGGTGTCCATTACATCGTGATGAAATTCATCGAGGGGCGGCCTCTCGATGCCATCATCCAGGTCCAGGGCGCTCTGCCGGTTGGCGTCGTCGTCGCCGTGTTGCGGGCGACCGCGAGCGCGCTCGCGTACGCGCACGAGCGCGGCACGATCCACCGGGACATCAAGAGCTCCAACATCCTGGTCGATCAGGAAGGACGCGTGTACGTGTCCGACTTCGGGCTCGCGCGCGCGGCAGAGGACTCGAAGGTAACTCCCAGCGGCGCGGTGATCGGCACGCCGCAGTTCATGAGCCCCGAGCAGTGCTCCGGCGCGCCGGTTGGCCCGCAGGGAGACCAGTACTCACTCGGCATCGTGGGCTTTCACATGCTGGCGGGCACGGCGCCGTTCGAGGCGAGCTCCGTACTGGCGGTCGTGCAGCATCATTACTTCACGCCGCCCCCCGACCTCCAGAAGATTCGGAACGACGTTCCCGACGCACTCGCGACGATCGTTCGTCGCTGCGTGGAAAAAGATCCGGCGCGGCGATTCACAAACACCTCGGACCTCGTGACCGCGCTCGAGGCGCTGCCATTCCATGATGACGATCAACGGGCCGCCAAGGACATTCTGCGCCGTCTGGCGCGCGGCTACCGCGTGCCCATCGTGCAAACCACGGAATTGCCGCCCCTCCCGGACGCGCGCGTGTCGACCGCCTCGGCCATCATGCGGTGGACCAGGCATTTCACGCCACGCGCCCTGCTGACGATCGGCCTGGGAACGGCGGTGATGCTCTCCGGTGCGTGGCTCGGATTGCGCGCGGCGCGCCCGCATGCACCAGTGGAACCACCGCCGCCCGCGGTTGCCGAGCCTCTTCCACCGCCCCCTCCGGTCGCCCCCGCGCGATCCACCCGGCCTGCCCCACCCGCGCAGCCCCGAACGATGGGGCGCGTGAGACTTCGCACCGAGCCTCCCGATGCGGTGATCCTCATCGACGGCCAACAGGCCGGGATCGGGACGGTCTTCGACATCGCGGTGCCGACTGGCGTGCGGCACCTTCGCATTCGCGCGTCCGGCTCCGTCACGCTCGATACCACATTCGAGGTGACGGCCGGCAACACGACACGGCTCGGGCTGATTACGCTGCGGAGCCTGCCGTGATCCGCACCAGTCTCGTCGGCGCTCTATTGCTGATCCCCGGCGCACTCGCGGCCCAGGACAACACCGCGGAGCTGCTCGATCGCGCGGCGCGCTTTCATGCGGATCTCGATGTCGAGCGCGAGCTCGTGCTCCTGCGGCAAGTCATCTCGCCCAACTCGCCCTTCATCGTCACCCACGAGCAACGCGTCTTCGCCTACAAGTATCTCGGCGCGGCGTTGGTCGTGTTGGGGCAGGTCGACTCGGGGGTCGTGTACTTCCGCGCCGCGCTCGAGCGTGATCCGTTCGTGGACCTCGAGCCCCAAAAATTCACGCCGGCCGAGCTTGCCGCCTTCGCCACCGCGAAACGCTTGACCTTTGGGCTCGGCGCGCGCCAGGTCACGCCGGCCACCATCGATCCCCGCACCGAGCGCGTCAACTTTACCGTCCTCTCCACTCATGCGGCGACGTTGCAGGTGGAAGTGCGCGCTGCCGGCGCGCCGGCCGGTGTGGTGGTGTTCAGCGGCGAAAACGACGGACCACGCGAGCTCCAGTGGGACGGCCTGATGGCGAACGGCCACCTGGCCGAATCGGGCCGGTACGAGCTGTTTGTTCTGGGCGTCAGCCGCCTCACGCAGCGGACCGATTCGGCTCGCGCGTACTTCAGTATCCAACAGGATTATCCCGCTCTCGAGGACACGCTGCCCGCACTAGGCGCCGCGGACCTCCTCCCGGAGCAGCACCCGCCATCGGCTGCGCGAGCCGAGCTGTTTAAAGGCTTGGGGCTAGGCGCGGCGGCCCTGGTTATTTCAGGGGCACTGGCCAACGGTGACCTGGAGGGCGGCAGCGGGAAACTCGCGGCCGGTGTGGCGATCACGGCATCAGCAGTCGGTATCGCCGGGTTCATTCACGGCCGGCGTCACCGCGAGATTCCGGCCAACGTCGCCATCAACGCGCAGCGCCAGGCCGCGCGGGCCAGCGCAAATGCCGCCGTGGTGCAGCGCAATAAGGAACGTCTGGCGCAGGCCCGCCTCGTCATCGCCCCAGCCGCCGGAGTGGGGCCATGAAAATCCTCGCCTTCATCTGGCTCGCGGTGCCCGCCCTCCTGCAAGGCCAGCTCGGCGTTCAGGGGAGCTTTTATGTCGGTCAGGCCGATCACCGCGTGCGCGATGCCGGCGTGCTCGTCCCTGCGTCGGGCGCGGTGTTCGGCGGCGCGTTGACGGCGAATGTCGGCCCGCGTTTCACGATCGCAGCCGAAGGGATGAGCGGACACTTCACCGCCGCGAGCGGCGCGAGCCTCGACGATCACGACATCGCCCAACTCCAGCTGATCGGCGGCATGAAGGTGCGTCCCTGGCTAACCGTGCAGGCGGGTCCCCTCTGGCGCAACGTTTCGAACGATCTGGCGCGGCAGCACTGGACCGCGCTCCGCGTCGGTGGCGAAGCGCGCGTGCCCATCGGCTTCGAGAGCGTGCGCGGCGTGTTGCGCGGCTATTGGATGCCGCTCGTCAGCGTCAGCGGTCTCTCACGTCCCGACGTCGCCCTGGCGGCGAGCGCCGGCGTGGAGTGGCGGGGCCGCCGGATCGGTCTCGGCACACGCTACGTTCTGGAGCGCTACGATTTCCCGGTGACTGCGGGCAACAGCCGCAGCGAGGAATTCGCGGCGCTCCAGGCGTGGGTGAGCGCGTCCTGGTCTAAACCTTGATCGTCTTCGTCGTCTCGTTCCAGGTGACCGCGGCACGCTGGAAGTAGGACTCGTTGGCCATGTGGCACGCGAGCGCCGCGTTGCGTCCGAACACGACATCCTCGACCACCGGTTTCCGCGTCCTGACTGCCTCGAAGAAATTCCAGAGGTGCGGACGCGTGTCATCGAAGTCCGGCGTCGTGAACGTCACGCTCTCCGCGAGCTGCGGCCCCTGTCCGGGCTGCGGATCGTGCTCCTTGTGCCACTGCTGGAGGTACGCGGCACGCATCGCGCCCGGATAACTGCCCGTGTAATAGCACGGGTACTCGTCCTTCCCGCTCTGTGGTGAGAACGAGAGCGTGTTGCCCGCGACGGTGAGCACGCCTTTCGATCCCTGAATCCGATACTGCTCCGGCATTTCCGTGCCCAGGTTGAGTCGCATGTAGACGGGGAGATCGCCCGTGTAGTAGTAGAGCGTGGCATGGACGTCCGGCATGTTCCGCCCGTCCTTCCAGCGCCTGATGCCGCCCATCGACATCGCCTGCTTGGGTGGCTCGTTCATGCCGAGCATGAACTGCATGCCGCTGATCAAGTGCACGAGCAGATCGCCCGCGACGCCCGTGCCGTATTCTTTCCAGCAGCGCCAGCGCGCAAAGATGTTGGGGTCGAGCGGCCGCTTGGGGACGTCGTTCTGCCAGGTGTCCCAGTCCAGCGTCTTCAGGGAAAGATCGGGCGGCGGCGGATACTCCCACGCGCCGCACGGATCGTTGCGACCCAGCCAACCTTCGACCAGCGTCAAATCGCCCAGCATGCCCTGCGCGATCATGTCCTTGGCCTTCGCGCAGATCTGCGAGCTCACGCGCTGCGATCCGACCTGGAGAATGCGCCCGCTCTTCTTCACCGCATCGACCATCGCCTCGCCGTCGGCGGGCGTATGCGACATCGGCTTCTCGATGTAGATGTCCTTCCCGGCGCCCACCGCCTCAACGACCATGCGCTTGTGCCAGTGATCGGGCACTGCGGCCACGATGCAATCGATGGTCTTGTCGTCGAGCAGACGGCGGTACTCGCGCGTGGTAGGCAGCGTGGCACCGACAATTTCCTTGGCGAGCGTATGCCGGCCGTCGTACAGGTCCGCCGCGCCGGCGCAGGTGACGCCGGGCAGCGAAATCGACGTGCCGAGCAGGCCGTTTCCCTGCATGCCGACGCCGACCATTCCAAAGCGAACCGTGTCGCTCGGCGCAACCCGGCGAAAGCGCAGCGGCTGTGCGGCCAGTGAGACGCCCGCGACCGTGCTGACCTCGAGGAATTCACGCCGACTCCAAGTAGGACGCTTCGACATGGGAGCTCTCTCCAGATGCGGTTGAGCGGCAATAATGCGGCGCGTTGGCGAGGTTGGCGAGGACTTACTCCCTCCGAAGAGCTAATCCTTCTGTTTTAGATCGGCCTCCACCAAAGTTTGATTGTCGGTGTATCAATTGGTCGCAGTTTCTGGAAGCCGTTCTATCCGATCTGTCCGCTGTTGCAGCGCCGCAGCACCCGTACGTCAGGAGACTCGGATGACCTATACCGAACGCCCGGTTCATGGCACAGCCCGGGATGCCGGCGAGCATTACGATCCCAACGGTTTTCCTCGCCAGCTCCTCTCCGCACTCCTCGCCTTCCGGGACGGGAATTTCGACGCACGCCTCCCCACGGGTCTCGCGGGGCTGGAGGGCAGGCTGGCTGACGCCTTCAACGAAATCGCTGCCCTGGCCGATCGCCGCAGCCGGGACGTTGCCCGGGTCAGCCGCATGGTCGGAAAGGAAGGCGTCCTCCGGGAGCGACTGAATCTCTCCGGCATGGTCGGCGCGCATGGCGAAGAAGTGGCCGCGATCAATACGCTCATCGACGATCTGGTCTGGCCCACGAAAGAGGTGACGCGCGCGGTCGGGGCCGTTGCAAAAGGCGACCTCAGTCAATCCATGAGGCTCGAGGTGAATGGCCGGCCGCTGGAAGGCGAGTTCCTCCACTCCGCCAAGCTGGTCAATACGATGATCGATCAGCTGTCCGTGTTCACCGCCGAAGTGACGCGCGTGGCGCGCGAGGTGGGCACTGAGGGCAAGCTCGGCGGGCAGGCCAAGGTGAAAGGCGTCTCGGGCGTATGGAAGGACCTGACCGAGTCGGTGAACCAGATGGCAGGTAACCTCACCGCCCAGGTGCGTAACATCGCTGACGTGACGGTGTCGGTCGCGAGCGGCGACCTCTCGAAGAAGATCACCGTCGACGTGCGCGGCGAAATTCTGCTGCTCAAGGAAACGCTCAACACCATGGTCGAGCAGTTGCGTTCGTTCGCTGCCGAGGTCACGCGCGTCGCCCGCGAGGTCGGTACCGACGGGCGCCTCGGCGGCCAAGCCGTCGTGCCCGGCGTCGCCGGCACCTGGAAGGATCTCACCGACAACGTCAACCTGCTTGCCGCCAACCTCACCACGCAGGTCCGCAACATCGCCGAGGTGACCACGGCGGTGGCGCGCGGCGACCTGTCACGCAAGATCATCGTCGACGTGAAGGGCGAAATTCTCGAGCTCAAGAACACCATCAACACCATGGTGGACCAGCTCAACGCCTT
>DASZNX010000322.1:0-1630 GCA_035551075.1 Gemmatimonadales bacterium
CTCCAGGTGCACCCGCGCAACGATCCCCATAATCCGCTCGCAGGCGTGTTTATCACCCGCTCCCCCGATCGACCCAATCCGCTGGGCCTGCATCCCGTGACGGTGCGAGAGATCGCTGGAGCGCGGATCCGGATCGGGCCAATCGAAGCAATCGATGGTACGCCGGTGGTCGACATCAAATCCGGGTCATCGTGAGGATCGCGCTGCGCCCTATCCGTCAGGGGCTAAGGAGCTCACCGTCGTCATCGCGGCTGCCCACGATCTGCCTCGGGACAAGGTCGACGCCGCGCGCGCCCGCGGCTCCCGTGACTGGCGCTGGGACGCGGGTGTCCTCGTGCCATTCTTGGGTCTCTACGGATGGCTCGCCTGGATCGCGCAAGGACAGGGCCTAAAGCAGGTCCTTCGCTCGCGCGGAAAGCGTACGACGGCGCTGCGCTATGTGCAAAAGCGCGCGCTTCGCTCAGGATGACAAGCGCGGGCTTCGCTTATTGAAAAGAGGAAGGAAAAAGGGGGAGCACGATCCATGGTTATGACGCGGCCGTGATTCGGAAGGGGGCGCGCGCGTCTTCGTAGCTCCCGCTCGGGTCGGACTGGTCGCTATCGCGGCTGCCCGGTTCGGTGTACCGTCTCTCCTACCCACCCTCCACCGGAGGTCTTGTGCGCGTCCTTTCCGTCGGGATGGTAGCCCTGTTCGTTCTCGCGTGTCACGTTCAGGAAATGCAGCGGTCTGATCCGCGCCTGGCACGACTGCTCGCCGATCGCGAGGCCATCTGGCAAGCGTGGTTCACGAACGATCAGCAGCGGCTCGAGCAGCTGTTGCCGAGCGACGTGGTGGCGATCAACAGCGGTGACACGACGTGGCAGGGTCGCGCCGCAGTGCTCGCGGCGGCGCAAGCGTTCGCGAAGAGCGGGACAAAATTTGTCGGGGTCACCTTCCCGCACACCGAGCAGCAGGTCTATGGCGACGTCGCGATCCTATACTCTCGCTACGAGGTCCAGCTCGAACGGAACGGCAAGCGGTCGGTTATCGCGGGCCGCGCTACGGAAGTCTTCGTGTGGCGCGACAGTCTGTGGCAAAACAGCGGCTGGCATCTCGACTCGGAGCACTGACGGCTACTGGGGAATCTTGATCCGGATCGGCACCACCGTCGTGCCCCAGTGCAGACTGAGCGTGGCCGAGTCGAGGCGCGCGGCACGCGCGGCCTCGCTCGGGATGTCCGCGATATTCGCCTAGATCTGGCCGTTGATCGCGCTGACCAAACTGGGAACGGCTGATGTGAGACCCTGCAACGCTTGTCCGAGATTGCAGAGCAGGCTGCCGACGGCTCCAGAGCCTTTGGCGGTCAGAGTTGCTGCCGGCACGTCCACGCTTGCGACTAACGCGTCGATGCTGATCTGGCCGAGATCGATCGTTATCAAGTTGCACTGGCCCGGACCCGAGCTGGTGACGCTCACGGTGGTATTGAAATCCTTCGAGACCACTTGGCTGCCCAGCAGGCCGTCGGTGAGCTGCAGAACGCCGTTCGCCTCGAGTCCTACGATCTGGCCGACGGTGTTTTCAACCACGGCGAAATTCGTGATCTCGGCCTGATTGATCGTGACGTCGCCGAGCTGGCCGATGAGCGGCAGG
>DASZNX010000323.1:0-5313 GCA_035551075.1 Gemmatimonadales bacterium
CTTTCGCTGAGCAGAATCATCCTGAGCCCCGGGGGAACCAACCCCGGGGCTCGGTGTTTTGATGCGGGTCATGATCCGGTGGCTCGCGCTCGCGTTCATCCCCGCCGTCCTCGTTGCGCAGCAAGACACGCTGTTCTCCACCGCTAGCGAAGCCACGCTCGATAGCCTCTACGGGCCGCTCGTCTATCTAATGAAAGCGGACGAGCGCGGGCGCTACGGCAGTCTCAATGTGGAAGGCAAACGGGAATTCCTCCGACGGTTCTGGCAGCGGCGCGATCCGACGCCCGGGACCCCGCGCAATGAAACGATGGAAGCCTTTTACGACCGCGTTGCGAGGGTGAATCGGGAGTTCCGGGAGGGCGGCGCGGCGGAAATCCCGGGATGGCGCACCGATCGCGGACGGATCTACCTGAAGTACGGCCCGCCGGACGCAGTACTCAGCCGGCCGCAGCCTCCCGCAACCAATCCCTATGAAGTCTGGCGCTACCAGCACAAAAAGCAGCGCAAATTCGTGTTTCTCGACCTCACGCGTTTCGGGAACTACGCGCTCATTTGGACGGACGAGCGCCTGGAGACCAGCCGGCCGGATTGGTACCTGCTATTGGGCCCTGGCGCCGTTGAGGACGCGATGCGGTTCTGAGGTCCGCGCGGCCGGCGCGAGCTGACCCAGGAGCGCGGCCAGCACCACGGTCGCCCACACCGCCGTTCCCACCGCTACGTGCGCGACCTGTAACACCGTTGGCAGGCCGAGCAACACGATGCCGGCGCCGATGCTGACCTGTAGCGCGATCAAACCCAGAACGATGAACGCGACGCGGCTGCGTGTGCGGACCACCCAGACCGTCACGGTGATCGCGAGCGAGTACGCGACCAGGCGATGAACCCACTGGACCAGCGCCAGCGGCCCAGCCGTGATCCATGCCTGGCCATTGCACAGGGGGAAGCCGTGACACGCGGCGGCCGCGCCAAGGTTTGCCGTGAGCGCGCCGAGGAGGACTGTAACGAAGGTGAGGGATATGAGAAGAACGGACCTGGGCTGAAAATCCGGCAATGAGCCAACGGCTGTACTGAGAAGCGTGGCGAGCAACAGCATCGCGGTACCGAGATGCAAGATCACGGTCCAGGCCGGCAGCTCGAGCTTCACGGTGATCGCGCCCAGGAAGACCTGAACGACGAGTAGGCCGAGGGCGACGAGCGAGGAACGAGTGGCACGTCGGGACGTAGGCACGTCGGCACGTTGGGATAACCACAACGCATATGCGGCCAGAGAGATCACCAGCGCCGAGACGAGGGCCGCTGCAAGCCGGTGGCTCCACTCGATCACCGTGCCGATGTCGTTGAGCGGTGGAAACAGGTGACCGTTGCACAATGGCCAGTGGTCGCCGCAGCCGAGGCCGGATCCGGTGATGCGAACGACGCCGCCGAGGACGATGAGGAGATAGGTGCAAACCGCTGCGGACCAGGCGAGTTGTGTGAAACGTCGCGTCATAGGCGCCGTAATCTAATCGCGCATCGTATATTGCGACTCCCATGTCTGCACCCATAATGCCCGCCGACCGCTGGGGCGAGCGGTTGATCCGGCGGCTCGGCTTGTGGAGCGCGGTGGCGGTCCTCGTCGGCTCCACCATCGGCAGCGGCATCTTCCGTACACCAGCGGGCGTCGCGCAAAAAATCGATGATGTCCCGCTCTTCCTGCTGGCATGGGTGGTCGGCGCGATCGTCGTGCTTTGCGGCGCGCTCACCTATTCCGAGCTCGCCGCGGCGTTTCCGCGCTCCGGCGGTGTCTACGTGTTCGTGCGCGAGTCGTTCGGTCCGCTGCCCGCGTTCCTCTTTGCCTGGGCCGAGATGTGGATCATCCGGCCCGGCGCCTTCGGCGCGATCGGCATCACCGCCTCGGCATATACGCTGCGCACGCTTGGTATCGATCCCGCCGCGGTGGCCGCGTCGGTTGGCCCGCTCGATATTCGCGCCGAGCAATTACTGGGCGCGGGATTCATCCTGCTCGTCGGGACGGTGAACTACTTCGGCATTCACCGCGGAGCGGTGCTCCAGAACCTGAGCACCGTCTTCAAAGTCGGCGCGCTGGCGCTGCTCGTGCTGGTGGGCTTTACGCTCGGCAAGCCCACGGAAACCATGACCGGCGGTATTCTTGCGCAACGCGCGCATGTGGGCCTGTCGCCCTTCCTGCTCGCCATGGTGGCGATTCTCTGGGCCTACGACGGCTGGGCGGATCTCGCCTTTGTCGGCGGTGAAGTGCTGCGGCCGCAGAAGACCCTGCCGCGCGCTTTGTTGATCGGCACGTCGATCGTCGTGGTGCTCTATCTGGCCGCGAATCTCGTCTATCTCTACCTGATTCCCATTCAACAAATGAAGCAGGCGGAGCTCGTGGCAGCCGATGTGGCACGCATCGCGATCGGGCCGGCCGGGGTGGTCGTCGTGTCCTCGGCGATCGCGGTGAGCACCTTCGGCACCCTGAACGGCTCGATGATGACGGCGCCGCGCATCTTCTTCGCCGCGGCCGAAGACAGGTTATTCCCGATGGCGATCGCGCGCGTGCACCCGCGCACCCATGCGCCGACGGGAGCGATCGTCCTGATGACGGTCATGGGGATGATCTTCATCCTGGTGCGCCGCTTCACCGCGCTTGCCGATCAGTTCATCATCGGCATCTGGCCGTTCTACGCGCTCGCGGTCGCCGGCGTGTTCGTGTTGCGGCGCACGCGGCCGCGCCTCGAGCGTCCCTACAAAACCTTGGGTTATCCGCTCGTGCCGCTCGTGTTTCTCGCGGGCGCGCTGTTTCTGCTCGGCAACTATCTCGTCTCTGAGACCGGCGCGTTCGCGGTCGACATCGGCATCATTCTCACCGGGATTCCGGCGTACCTGATTTGGCGTAGGATCCAGCGCAAGGCCCCTCCCCCGGCCATATCCATGCATCACTAAAAAAAGAAGGGCGCGGTTGCCCGCGCCCTCGGTTCCAGCCATTTGCGCTGCTTACCAGTTGAACATGTAGCGCACGCCCAGTTGCATCCGCCAGACATCGAGGGTGCTGACGTTCTTCTGGAACGAGTGAGAGATCAGGTTAAGTCCCGTGGTCGCCATACGGAACGTTGGTGCACCAAAGGCGTCCACGCCCACGAACGACAACGGACGGGTCGTGACGAAGCCCTGTGAGACACCCCAGCTGCTGCTCAGCATGTTGGTGAAGTTGAAGATGTCCAATCGGATTTGCAGGCTGTTGCCCTTACCGCCGATTTGCCGGGAGACATCCTGCGAGACGCTGAGGTCGGCCCGCAACACGCTTGGCAGGAAAACGGCGTTGCGCTGGGCGTATTCGCCGCGGTGCGCCTTGAGGTAGTGATCCTGATTGATGAATGCATCCCATGCCGCGGCCTGCTGCGCAGGCGTGTAGATCACCGTATCGGTTCCAACGATCACCCGGTTGCTCACGAAGTTCATCTCGCTCGTATTGCGAGGGATGTAGATCAAGTCGTTGCCGTTGGCCCCGTCGCCGTTCATGTCGCCGTTGTAGACGTAGCTGCCGTTGCCCGGGCTGCGGTTCTCGAAATAGACGCTGATGCCGGTCGGTCCAATGTGGAAGACGTCGCGTGAATAGCTCACCGCGCCGAACACCCGATGGCCGCCCGAGAACTGTGAGAACGCCGCCACCGGATTATTCGGATCGATGGCGATCGGATTACCGGTCCAGGACCCCGACGCGATCGAACCGGCGTCGACCGTGTTCTTGCTCTCGCTGAAGCCGTATCCAAGCTTCGCATACAGGCCATTGCTGAACCCGCGCTCGAGTGACGCGGAGACGTTCAACGCGTGGCCGATTCCCTGGTTCGTGAGTACCGTCGCATCGCTGACATTGCTATACAGGCGATTGGCGAAACACTTGGGCGTCGTGCAAAGCCACCGCGGGCGTCCATCCGCTCCGGTGAACGAGGTCTGCGGCGCCGGCAAGTTCGCATTGATGTAGGCGATTCCGTTCACGTCCTTCGAGTAGAGGAACTCACCGGTGGCGATGACATCCCACGGGAGCTTTTGGTCGATGGCGATGTTGCTGCGCCACAGCTGCGGGAACTTGAAGTTCGGATCCGTCAGCGCGAGGTTGAATTGTGCCGCGGGCCCGCCGGTGATCAGTGAATCGGGCGGCTTGTGAGCGTTCGGATCGGGATTGAACGGATACGCAGTGGTACTGTCGGCCTGGATGAATCCGGTCAGGACGCCCGTGTTGCCGATCTGATTCGAGATCCAGACATAGGCGGGTCGGCCGGTGAATAGACCGGTGCCGCCTCGGATCTGTGTCTTGTGCTCTCCCCGCACGTCCCAATTGAAGCCAAGCCGCGGTGAGAACAGCGGGTTCACCCCCGGCAGTGCGCCGCTGTTGTAGTGCACCGGATTCCCATCCTGATCCCGGAACGTCATGGTGTCGGCCACCGGGTTATCGTACGCGGTATTCTTGAACTTCGGTGCGTCGACGCGCACGCCGGCCGTGACCGTGAAATCGGGAGACGGCCTGAATTCGTCCTGCAAATAGACGCCCGAATACAACACGTCGAGCGGCTGGACCGGCTCGTCCAGCCCTTTGATGTTCGAATACCGATACTGGAAGCGCCGAATCTGCACCGGCGAAACGGTGCGGTTCGGGTTGGCGAGGAAGCTATCGGCTGCGGTGTAAAAGTCGTTCAAGGAGTTGAAGACGTAGACGCTCTGGGCGCCGGGGAAGAACACGTTGGTCGAGTGGTACTTTTCCACGCTCACACCGAAGGTGACGGAATGCTTCGGGAGATAAACCGTAAAGTTGTCCTGTAGCTGATAGCTGTGATAAAACAGCTTGTTGTCCGGCGTGAAGGGCTCGAATCCGAAGGTCGTGTAGTTGCTGCCCCCCTGAAAGATCTCGACTTCCGGAAACCAGGGGCCTTCAACGTTCTTGCGGCTTTCATCGCTTTTGTTGTATCCGACAATCAAGTTGTTGGACTTATTCCCGCCAAACGTAGAGTTCCATTCACCCACGATGGACCGAATGTTCTCAATAATGGCGTAGTTGGAGTTGGCGAAGTTGAGCGACGTCAGGTTGCTACGCCGATTGCCGAACCCCAGCGAGTTCGAGTTGGAAATGAGAACGTCGGACGTCGAGTTGAGGAGGTTATAGCGCAGGCTCACCTTGTTGTGCTCGCTCATGTTGTAATCGAGCCGCGCGAGGAACCGCGTGGACGGAACTTTGAAATCGTACCCCTGGTAGGGGCCTGTGACGTAGTTGAAGCTGTTCTTGAGAAACCGGCTCAAGGAATCGAGGTCCGAGGCGAGCAC
>DASZNX010000324.1:0-2810 GCA_035551075.1 Gemmatimonadales bacterium
ACCACCAGCAAACCTTTGGCGAACGGATCCAGCGTTCCCAGATGGCCGACGCGTTGCTCGCCCAGCGCGCGGCGCACGATGTCCACGACATCATGGGATGTGGGGCCCGCCGGTTTGGCGACCAACACGATCCCACTGATCAGTCTTGCGGCTCCTTGAGCTCCTTCAGGACCTGGTCGATACGCTGCGCATGCTCGAGCCCGCGATCCAAATGGAAATGCAGCTCCGGACTCGTCCGGAGATGCAGATCATTGGCGAGCTGCGCCCGGAGATAGCGCGCGGCGCTCGCCAGTCCCGCCAGCGACTGCGCCTTTTCCTCCTCGCTGCCCATCACGCTCACCCGCACATTGGCGTGCGAGAGATCGGGCGACACATCGACCCCGATCACGGTGACGAACCCGATCCGAGGATCGCGCACGTCGCCGGTGAGGAACTCGCCGACGGCCTGGCGGATCAATTCACTGACGCGTTCGGGGCGGTGACTCGGGCGTTTCATCTCAGAGATAGCTCGTGCTCGTGTCCATGATCCGCGCGCCATCGGCGGCCGCGACCAGCTGATCGGCCTCGCGTAACACGCTTTCGGCGTGGCGGCGGTCGGTGCTCACCACCGCGGCCGTCAGCTCCGCCCGCTGCCAGAGGTCGTGATGCCCGGTTTCCGCGACCGAGACGTTGAAGCGATTGTGCATCCGGTCCTTGAGGCTCTTCACGATCGTCCGCTTATCCTTGAGGGACTGGCACGCCGGCAGGTGCAGCTCCCACACCATCACGCCGACGATCACGTCTCAGCGGCGTTGAGCGTGCGCGCGATCTCCTCGATCCGATATGACTCGATCAAATCCCCAACCTTGACGTCGTTGAAATTCTCGATGCCGATACCGCATTCGAAGCCTTCGCGCACCTCGCGCACGTCGTCCTTGAAGCGCTTGAGCGATGCGAGCGTCCCATCGTAGACCTCGACGCCGTTGCGAATCACGCGGACGCGCCCCGTGCGCGGGATGACACCCGAGCGCACGAAGCAGCCCGCGATCGTGCCGACTTTGGCGATCTTGAACGTCTGCCGCACCTCGGCCTCGCCGAGCACCACTTCCTTCTTTTCGGGAGCGAGCAGGCCTTCCATCGCGGCCTTCACCTCTTCGACCGCCTCGTAGATGATGCGGTAGGTCCGGATCTCGACCCGTTCGCGATCCGCGGCTGCGCGCGCGTTGGAGTCGGGACGCACGTGGAAACCGACGATGATGGCGCCCGACGCGCGGGCGAGCAGTACGTCCGACTCCGTGATCGCGCCGACACCGCGATGCACGATCTCGACCTTCACTTCGGCCGTCGACAGCTGAGCGAGCGCGTCGGCGAGTGCCTCCGCCGGGCCGCCCTGATCGGCCTTGATGATGATCCGCAGTGTGGCCACGCCACCGGCCGCCGCCTCCGCCATGAAGTCTTCGAGCGTCTTGACCCGGCCGGAGCGGCGGTGTTGTGCCTCCCGCTCGAGGCGCTGGCGCTTCTGCGCGATTTCGCGCGCCGCGGCCGCATCTTCCATCGCGAGGAAACTGTCGCCCGCTTCCGGCACGCCTTCAAAGCCAAGGATCTGCACCGGCGTCGAAGGTCCGGCTTCCGGCTCGGTGCCGCCGCGTTCGTCGTACATGGCGCGGACGCGGCCCGAATACTGGCCGCAGATGAAGTCATCGCCCACACGCAGCGTGCCGTTCTGCACGAGGATGGTCGCGATTGCACCCTTGCCCGGATCGAGTGTGGCCTCGAGGACCGATCCTTGCGCCTTGCGATCGGGATTGGCCCTGAGATCGAGCAATTCCGCCTGCAGCAGGATCTGCTCGAGCAGCTCCTCGACGTTGGTGCCCTTCTTCGCGGAGATCGGCGTGGCCAGCACCGTGCCGCCGAATTCTTCGAGCACCACCCCGTGCGACAGCAGGTCCTGCTTCACCTTCTGCACGTTGGCGGTGGGCAGATCGATCTTGTTGATCGCGACGACGAGCGGTACGCCGGCGTTCTTGGCGTGCGAAATGGCTTCGATCGTCTGCGGCATGATGGCATCGTCGGCCGCCACGACGAGCACGACGATGTCCGTCACCTGGGCGCCGCGCGCGCGCATGGCCGTAAACGCTTCGTGACCCGGCGTGTCGAGGAAGGTGATCTTGCGCCCATCCTTCAACGTGACCTGGTAGGCGCCGATGTGCTGTGTGATGCCGCCAGCCTCGCCGGCGACGACGTTCGTCTTGCGCACGTAGTCCAGCAGCGAGGTTTTGCCGTGGTCGACGTGCCCCATGATCGTCACGACGGGCGGCCGGGGCTTGAGCGTCTCCTCCGCGTCGGCCGCCTGCTCGGTCTGGGTGGTGGCGTACTCCTCCTCGCGCACCGCCTGGAATCCGAACGCCGACGCGATCAGCTCGATCATGTCGAAATCGAGCCGCTGGTTGATCGTCACCATCTGGCCGAGCTCTTTGAACGCGAACGTGACGATCTGGGTGGGCGGAACCTTGAGCGTGTTGGCGAGCTCCGACACGGTGATGAACTCGGTGACGCGCACCAGCGTCTTTTCGCGCTCGCGCTCTTCACGGCGCCGCTCTTCCTGGACCTCACGGAAGGTCGGCCCTTCCTCACGGCGATGGACACCCTTCTTGGCGACGGGCGCCTTCAGCGTCGCGAGGGTGCGCGAAATGTTCTGCGCCACCGCTTCCTGATCGACCAGGGACTTCTTGCCCTTCTTGCGCTTCTTGCCCTTCTCCCGGCGCCGCTCATCGAGCGGTGGAGCACCCGGCGCGGCCGACGCGACCGGGCGCGGCGGAACGGTACCACCC
>DASZNX010000325.1:0-7806 GCA_035551075.1 Gemmatimonadales bacterium
GGCTTTCTCGCGCTGCTGGCCGTGGTCGCGTACTTCCTGCTGCGCTACACCAGCGTGCATCGATCGTGGCGTTGGTCGGCGGTGGCGGTGGTGGGCGTACTGCTGACGGCGGTCGCGGGCAACACCTATTGGGCGCGCATCAGTACCGTGCTTCATCCCAGCGCCGACTACAACATGACGGATGAACAAGGCCGGATGCGCATCTGGCAGCGCGGCATCGGCTATATGCTCGAGAACCCGATCCTGGGTGTGGGTGGCGGCAATTTCCCGAGAGCCGAAGGAACGATCTCACCGCTCGTGGGGCGCCAGCCGCGGGGGCGCGGTCTCAAGTGGGGACCGCCCCATAACAGTTACGTCCAGGTCGGCGCGGAGCTCGGCATCCCAGGGTTGATCATCTACGTGGGATTCCTCGTGAGTCTCTTTGGCGCGCTGCGCGCGCTCCCTGTCGCCCAGTCTCCCCCATCTGCCCGTGCTTCTCCCGATCCTACCGGTCGCGGGCCGCTGGAACGGGCACGACTCGCCCAATCGCTCGCGGCAAGTCTCATCGGCTTTGTCGTGGGATCGTTTTTCCTGACCCTGGCCTACCATGACATGCTGTACACACTCGCCGGCATGGCGGTGGGGCTGCGGCAGGTCATCGTGAACGCATCGCTCCCGCAATCGGCCCCGACGCGTCGCCGCTACGCGTGGAGCGCACGGTGGGCGGGCAGACCGTCATGAGTCTCGCGTCGCTGTGCTACAACGCGTTGCGGTTCAGCGGCGTGACGCGCGTCGCCCGGCGCGTGACGAACGGCGGTCTGGTGCTGTGCTATCACAACGTCGTGAGCTCGGACGACGGCGACACCGGCAGCGCGCGTGGCCTTGGTCTCCACATGCCACGAGCGACGTTCGAGCGGCAGATGCACTGGTTGCGCGAACACTACGCGGTGGTGCCGCTCGACGAGTTCGTCGGTCGCCTCGCGCGCGGGAAACCCTTGCGCGGGGTGGCAGCCATCACATTCGACGACGGCTACGCCGGTGTGTTCGCGTACGCCTGGCCTCTACTGCGGGATTTGGGTCTTCCGGCCACGGTCTTCATCGTCGCCGATGCGCCCGGACGTCAGGAAGGGTTTTGGTGGGATGATCCGGATGTGTTGCGCGCATATTCGCGAGACCGAGAGCAGCGTTGGCTCACTGTGTTGCAGGGCGATCGCGCCAAGATCCTTGATGCCGTTGCGCCCGGGCGAGCACCCCTGCCAGCATCGCGCTTTCGACGGCCAGCGTCCTGGAACACGATCGCTACGGCGGCGGCGTCCGAAACGGGCCTGGACATCGGCGTTCATTCCGTGACGCATCGATCGCTCCCCGCGCTCGACGACGCCGCATTGAGCCACGAAGTCTTCGACAGCCGCGAGGTGATCCGTCGCCGCGCGGGAGTGATGCCGCTGTTCTTCACATATCCGTATGGCCATTGGAACGACCGGGTGCGCCGCGCGGTCCAATCTGCCGGGTACCGGGGAGCGTTCACACTCGCGGCCCATAAGCACAGCGCGGGACGCGATCCGTGGACGATTCCGCGGCTGAACATTCCGGCGCATATCGGCGACGCGGCATTCGAGGCGTGGACGGCCGGCGTCAGTCTCCGTTGGCGGCTGAGCGCGTGACGCTGTCACCGGCGCAGGCGGAGCGTTGGCGGGGCGCACGCTTCGCACATCTGATCGAGTCGGACGGGCCCGGCGGCGCCGAACGCATGTTGGCCAGTGTCGCCGCGGAGCTGCAATCAGCGGGTAGCTACAATCTCGTGATCGTTCCAAGTGGCGGAGAGGGATGGCTGGCGCGCGAGCTGAGCGGCACAGGTGTACAGGTCGAGACCTATCGTCTCGATCGCCCGTTCTCTCCGCAATTCGCCAAGTGGCTCGCCGGCGTGTTCCGCGAGCATCGGATCATGCTGGCGCACAGTCACGAATTCTCGATGGCCGTGTACGGCACCTGGGCTTCCCGGCTGGCCGGCGCTGCGCACCTGTTCACGCTGCACGGGACGCGCTATTACGCCGAGCGTTTGCGGCGACGCGTCGCATTGCGCGCGGCCTGCCTGTTCAGCAGCGCGGCGGTCTGCGTATCGCGCAGTCTGGCCCGTTCGGTGGCGCACGACCTCTGGATCCGTCCGTCGCGCATCGTGACCATTCCCAATGGCGTGCGCCCGCCCGTCGCCACCGAGTCCTCGCTACGACACGAGTTGGGCCTCGCGCCTACTGACCGGCTGATAGTCGCCGTCGGCAACCTGTACCCGGTGAAGGGTCACCGGTATTTGCTGGAGGCCTTGGCACAGCTTGGGCCGCGGCACCCGGACCTCCACGTGGCGATCGCGGGACGTGGAGAGTTGGCTGAACCGCTCGCCGCACGCGCGCGCGAGCTGGGCGTTGCGGATCGTTTTCACCTCCTCGGCCTGCGATCGGACATCGCGAACGTGCTGGCCGGTGCCGACGTATTCGTGCTGCCGTCGCTCTCCGAGGGCGTGCCGCTGGCACTGCTCGAGGCGATGCTGGCGGGACGGCCCGTCGTCGCGACATCTGTCGGCGAAGTGCCCATCGTGCTGGATGGCGGCCGAGCCGGCCTGCTCGTGCACCCCGAAGACGCTGCGGCGATCGCTGCTGCCGTCTCGTCTCTCCTCTGCGATCCGGCGTTGGCGCGCCGCGTTTGCGCAGCAGCCTACAAACGCGCGATGGAGCGCTATACGCTCGACGCCATGCTGCAAGGGTACCTTGCGCTGTACGCCAAAGCGTTAGGGGATCATGCGGACGATCGCGGGACCGATGGCGTTCGTGAGGACGAGCGGCAACCGTCTCCACAGAATCGGCCCCCAGGAAAACGCGCGCTCGTGCGGTGATGGCGTAGCGGCCCGGCGGCCGGCGAGCGGCTGATACCAGGGCAACGGGATGTCGCGCGATCCCCACTGCTGCTTGAATTGATGCGTGCCGCCGCCCGGCGTGCACCGGCCAAAATTGAAGAGACGCACACCGAGATTCGCCGCGCGCTCGATGAACGCCCAGTACAGCAGCATGTTCGCGTAGCTGCGGTGATACTCCCGCAGCGCCGACACCCACGACAGCTCGAGCTCGCTTCCCCATTGGAATCCAAATCCGCCGGCGACCGGGCGACCGCCGTCATAGGCACAGCCGATCCAGATGTCCTCCGGAAAGCGCGCGACGAGGGCCTCAAAGAAGCGCCGTGGCAGCGTGGGTGTGCCGAGCGCGCGCATGTTGCGAGAGAACACGCGGTAGAACCCATCCAGCTGGTCGAGTCCGAAGACGACGCCGTATCCCTCCTTCTCCGCCCGGCGCACCTTCCGCCGCACGTTCGACGTCAGTCCCTCCCACACGGCTTCGGCGTTGCCCGCCTCGAGGTCGAGGACACAGGTGATCTTGCGGTGAGATACGGGAGCGTCGAGCTCGAGCGGTTCGCGACAGCGAAGCTCCAGGAGATCAACGCGACGCTCACGCGCCACATTCACCGCGTATTGAACGAGTGCTTCTATCGCCGCTGCGCTGCCAAGTGGGCCGCCGTAATTCACGAACGGCATGGAGACGAGATAGTCTCCGAAGACGACGCTGCGGGCGTGAACGAGCGGCAAGACGCCGCTTACACTGCCAGCGGAATCGTAGGCCGCGAGATACAGGCAATCGTGCTGGAAGACATTTTCGATGACGTCTTTCCAACCCCAGCGGTGGAAGGACGTCCAACCGGGACTCGATTCAACGCGGGCGTCCCATTCCGTTTCGGATCCCGTAAACGGCCGAACGGTAAACGTCACGAGGCAGCCGCCACCTGAGGTGCGGGCGTCCCGGTCAAGCCGATGACCGTGTCACGAATGGCCGTAAAGCGAAACTCGGTGAGCAGCCGTCTCAACAGCCGCGCCGTCCGTCCCAACCCGCCGTAGTGCCGCAAGCGCGTCGGCCACCCGACATCGATCCGCGGCTGGGCGGGATCGAGCTCCCACGGATGGATATAGAACGTGCCCGGTACACCACGCCGCTCGAACTGTCGCAGCCCGCGCTGCACGATGGCATAGGGTAGTAGCCGAAAGTACGCGCCGCCGGCGGCTGGGAGCCGCATGCCGCACCAGCGCACCGTGGTGGGAGGGATTTCGATGAGTCTGCCACCGGGACGCTGGAGCCAGTGTGGGTCGGGCAAGGTGCCCGGGTAACCGTAGCCCGGTCGTCGCGTGGGAAACAGACTCGAGTCATAGCGATATCCTTCCTCGATCAACACGTCGAGCGCCCATTCCAGGCCGGGGACGATCGAGAAGTTCGGGGCGCGAAATCCCCACACCGGCTGGCCGGTAATGTCTTCGAGCGTTCGCTTCGTGCGCCGAATCGAGGTACGGAACTGAAGGGGCGACTGCGTCGTGACGCGCGCGTGATCCCAGCTGTGCGACGCGATCTCGTGGCCGGCGCGCGCGATGGTGCGAATGAGGTTGCGCTGCCGAGCTGCCACCCAGCCGACGACGAAGAAGGTGGCCCGCGCGCCGTGCTCGGCTAGGAGGTCGAGTAATTGCGCGACAGGCGTGGCCAACCGCGACTCGATCCGGGGCCATGCCGATCGCGTCACGCGCGACTGAAACACTGCGACCTGGAAATACTCCTCCAGGTCGACAGTGAAATGGTGAGCAGTCATTTAACGCGCCGCAGCCCCCGGTCAGAGCGGCCCGATGTTGAACGGTGCACTCTCGGCTCCCGTCAACCCCGTGGCTTTGACCGTGAGCGTATAGCCATTGCCCGCCTGATCGATACTCAGATCCGTGAACGTCGCGACGCCGTTCACCGCGTTGACAGTCTTGGTGCCGCTCAACGTGCCCGGCATGAGCAAGCCGGCGTTGTGTCCGATCGCGATCGTTATCGGGCCGTTGAAGCTCGTCGCGACGTCTCCCGCCGCGTCGAGGGCCGTCACTTTCACGGCCGGCTGGATCGTCATCAACGGCAGCGTCGTACTCGGCTGCACAGTAAAGGCGAGCTGCGTCGCCGCGGGGCGCAGGACTAACGCACTCGTGAGCCAGGTACCAGTGGAATCGAAGGACCAGTTCCATTGCGGATGGACGGTGCCTGCGCCAACCTGAATTCCGTAATCGGGCTCGATCCACATGGACGGCGATGTCTGCGTGCCGAGGGACGTAAAGTCCAGCGGCACTTCCGCTCCGCGCCCGCTGCTCGACATCGTGACGGCATAGACGAGCGCGCCGTCATCGGCCGGCAGCTCTCCGGCATCCGCGACGGCGGGATACGAGGACCCGGTGCCCGTAGCCGTCTGGTGGGCGGCCAGCGCCGCATCCGCGCTCACGCCGCGAAACGCCGCGATCGTGATTCCACCATCTTGAATCGGTGATGCCAGATCGGCGTGCACGACGAGGTTTTGATCGCCGTCCGGGAACGTGCCTTCCGGAAAGTTCTGGACGTTGGTCGCGACGTACGTCGCCGCCGACACGCCGCCCGCGGTCACGAAATCCACGAGCGTGTAGGTATTTCCCACCGGCGTCTGCGCTGCGTCGCTCAGGTGATCGTAGACGCGGGTAATGATGTTCGTGGACCCGACAAAATAGAACGTGGCGACAATGGCGTCCCCGAGGTGGGGATTGGTCGGGCGAAAGTCCTGCCAGATGGTCGTGGTTTCGCCGAGTTTCCCCGTAGTCTGGTCCAGCGTAATCGCGCCACTTGCCGCGATGTCAAACGAAGGTCCTGCGGGTCCGCGCGACGCCGTGCGGGGACCCATGGTTTCTCCACAACCAGCAGCAAGCAGTGCGACTGCTATGAATGCCAGGCGTTTCATTAGAGAGCTCCGATGTTGAACGGAGCGCTCTCAGCCGTCTTCAGCCCCGAGCCGGTGACGACCAGCGTATACCCATTACCTGCCTGGTCGATGCTCAGATCCGAGAACGTGGCGACGCCGTTCACGAAGTTCAGTGTTTTGGTGCCCGATAGTGTGCCCGGCAACACAAGGCCGCCGTTGTGACCGATGGCGATCGTTACCGAGCCGGTGAAGTTGGCGACGGTGTTGCCGAGATCATCGACCGCCTGCACTTGCACTGCCGGCGTAATGGTCATGAGCGGAAGCGTTGTGCTCGGCTGCGTCGTAAAGACAAGACGCGTTGCCTTGGGATTGAGGGCCACGCTGGAAGCGAGCCAGTTACCCCGAGGACCGGAGAAGAACCAGGTCCATTGCGGATTGACGGTGCCGCCGTTGGGGAGTACCGCGTACTCCGCATCCGACTTCATGAAGTTGTCGCTCATCTCGGCGACGTCGGCGAAGGGCGCGGCCGGATGCTCGAGGCCCACGAGTGTGCCGGACATCGTAACGCTGTAGACCAATCCGCCGGCAGCGGCTGACACCGGCCCCGCGGCCGCTGCAACGGGCATCGTATCCGAACCTTGCGCCGACGAAGAGGCGCCGATGGTCACCTGAAGCCCGCTGTACGCAGCCATGACGACGCCACCGTCCGTGGGTGCCGCGCTGAGGTTGGCACGGACCGCCAGGATTTTGGAATAATCGGTGGACGTGTCGGGGAAGTTCTGGACGTTGGTGGCGACGTAGGTCGCCATCGACACGTTGCCGTCGGTGGAGTAGTTGATCAGCGTGTACTGATTCCCCACCGGCGTGCGCGCGACGTCGGTCAGGTGATCGGTCACCGACGTGATGATGTTCGTCGAGCCGGTCCAGAAGAACGTCGCGACAATGACGTCGCCGACGTGCGGATTTTTCGGATTAAATCCCTTGATGAAACAAGGATTGTTGCCGTCGCAGGTGCCGGGGTTAATCGGATTCTCCATCAGCGATCCGTTCCACTGATCGAGCACCAGACCATTCGAGACGGGAGGCGCGACGGTGGCGAATCGCGGCCCGAACGCGTTGTTCTCCGATTGGCGATCGGGACCGAGCGGTGTGCTGCAGCTCGTGAGAATCAGTGCAGCCGCGACCAGCGCGGCGGGGGCAGCGTAGATGCGTTTGTACATGACACGACTCCTCGGGTGATACCACCTGCATGGGCAAGGTCTGGGCCACCTCCAAAAACCACGGGCCACGAACGACCAGAGAGTCGATATCGTGGCCCGGGAGCAGCACTCGTCGCGACGCTGCTACAGCAGCACTACACTCACTGACTTGGAACGCGAGGTCGACGCGCCGGCTGCGTCCGTTACCGTCACCGTGACCGTGTACGTCCTCGGCAAGACGGTGACGTACGTGTGCCCGGTACTGTAGGAACCCTCGCTGGAAACCGTTCCCGTCGAGCTTGACCCGTCACCCCAGTTGATCCGGTACGTCCACGGCCCGTTATGGTTCGCGTCGGTGAAGCTCCAGCCCAACGAATAGAGCAGCCCCGTTACCGCCGTCTGGTTCGGGCCGGGATTCACGACCGGCGGCGCATTGCAATTCACCGAGTACGCGGTTGTGACTGTCTGGCCGGCAATCACCGTGACGCCGCGCGACGCGCCGCCGCTCACGGCGCAGTTCGCGGGAACGCTCAGGGCCACCGTGTGACTTCCGCCCGACAGCGCGGTGTACGTCACGCTGCCGCCGCTACTCGCAATCGATTGACTTTGACCGCCATCGACCGTCACGGTGTAGCTCGCGGGAATGTTCGCCCCGCTGCTCGAGCTCGTGACCGTGAGATTTCCGGTGATGGGCGTGCAGCTCACCGAGAATGACGCGGTGACCGTGCCACCACCCGGCACGCTGATGGACTGAGGATTCGCGCCACTCACGGTGCAATTGGCGGCTAACCCCGTGAGCTGTACGGTGTGGCTCGCGGCTGTGACACTCGTGAAGGTGACGCTGCCG
>DASZNX010000326.1:0-6538 GCA_035551075.1 Gemmatimonadales bacterium
GCCGCCGTATTCCAGGTGAAGGAGCGAGTCGCGGTCGCGCCGATGGCCAGACCCGCGCCAGCCTGTGAGCCGATCGTCACGCCAGCCGTGGCGTCGGTGAGGACGACGTTGAAGCCGTTGGTTACGTTCTGGACGGCCACATTCTGCACCGTGACGGTGATCGTCGCGGTACTGCCCTTCCCTACGGATGCCGGTGCGCTCAATCCGGTGACGGCGATATCGGTCGATGGTGCGCTCACCGACACTGTCACGGAGGCCTGATTATTCGCGGTGTTGAGATCCGGGAAGTTGTGCGTTGCAACGAGCGTGTGACTGCCGAGTGCCGCGGCGCCGGTGCTCCAATTGAATGTCCGCGTCGTGCTACCTCCTGCTACCAGGCCGCCGGCCACAGTCTGCGTGCCGATCGTCAGACCGGTGGTCGCATCGGTGAGCGTCACAGCAAAATCGCTGCCGACGCTTTGGCCGCCGATGTTCTGGACGGTCACGCCGATCGCGGCGCTGCCTCCTTGAATCACGGCTGCCGGCGCGCTGATGCCCGTCACGGCAATATCGGCGGGCGGATTCACGATGACGCTGATCGCGATGGCATCGTTCGAGGAATTCGCGTCGGGGAGCTGTTGTGTGGCGAAGAGCGTGTGCCCGTTGGTGGCCGCGCCCGCGGTATTCCAGGGAAAATCCACCGTTGTCGTTGCGCCGACGCCCAAGCCGGCTACAGTCTGAGTGCCGAGCAGGGCGCTGCCTTGCGTCCCGTCGGTCAACACCACGGTGAAGCTCGTCCCGACGTCCACCTCACCGACGTTCTTCACGGTGACGATTACGTGTGCGGTGTCGCCCTGGCCCACGCGCGCGGGCGCCGTGATGCCGATGAGCGCGATGTCAGTCGGCTTGGGATTCACATTGACGGCGAGCGTGCGCCGATCGTTGGTCGCGTTGTCGTCGCTCTGGCTTTGGCTTGCGACCAGCGTGTGGACCCCGACCGTCGCGCCGGTGAGATCCCAGCTGAAGGTCACCGAGGTCTTGCCGCCGACGGCCAGGCCTGCGATTGACTGGGTGCCGAGCGTCACGCCGGCTGTGGAATCGCGCAGAGTGACGTCGAAGCTGCCGGGTACGTTCTGATTCCCGGTATTCGCCAGGAACACGGTGATGCTGACGACGTGCCCCTCGATCACCGAGCCGGACACACTCACGTTACTCACGGCGATGTCGGTGATCGGCGGCGTGACCGGGACCGTGCCGAGGCGCAGATCGTTGCTCGGTTTGTCGTCGCTCAACGTATGGCGAGCGGAGAGCACATGATCTCCCGCGGTGAGCGGAGTCCAGGCGAACGTGAGCGTCGTGACCGCCCCCGCGGCGAGGCTCGCAATGGTCTGCGTGCCGACCGCAACGTGATCCGTGGTGTCGGTGAGCGTCACATCGAAACTCCCGACATCTTGATTTCCGAAGTTCTTTACCGTCACCGTGACACTCGCGGTCGTATTGACGACGACAGCGTTCGGCCCACTCACGCTCGTGATTGCGACATCCGTCAGCGGTCCCGGCGGCGGCGGCGACGAGCCGTCAATCGTCACGCCGAAGCGGTTGAGCACGAGGTCGATCCGATTGCCGATGGTCACAGACGAGCTGCCGGCAAACAGCAGCGCGACCGGATTGACGTTCGCGTCGTCGGTCACGATCAGCGAGCCCGAATCCCCACCACCGCTGAACGTGCCCGGTGAGATGATCAGTTGATCGACGTAGCGGGCCGTCTTGGTGCATGTGAAGCCCGAAACCTCATAGCAGATGGTGACCGTGGCATTCACGCCCGTGATCTGTCCGTGCGTGAGATGCGTCGTGCGGCCGTACTTCTGCACGTTCAGTCCCAGCAGCGCGTTGCGGTCGTCGAAGAAGCCGTCGCCGTCCGAGTCACCGTAGATCTTCGAGTTCGGCATTCCGTACCCGTCGTCCGACGGCACCGCATTGTCGAGCAGGTCGGGGCTGGAGAGCGCGATCGCCGCGTCGATCGTATTGCTGCCGTTGCTGGCGAACGAGATCACCTGAAAATCCGTGAGCGTCGCGATCTGATCCGCGCTCGTGCCGCCGTCGTAGGGACCCGGCTGGTATTCGGGGTCACCGATACTCGCGCCGTTCGAGTTCGCGAGCACATGGTTGTTGGACAGGATGTACACTCGCCCCAGCGCATCCCGCACCCGCGCGCCGATCGTGCCGGCCGTGATCGCCGGATGCCCGACCGAGAACCCCATCGGCGCGGGCCGCTGCCGCTTGGTGGGATCACTGAACGCCATGAGGCGGCCCGTGACACGCTGATCGATGGCAACGCCGTCGAGCTCGCGGGGCAGCCCGGCAATGCCTGCGCGCTCGAGCAGCAACACCATGCCGGCATGTCCATCGGGTTGCCGCGCGATCGCCGTTCCCACCACACCCGGGATCGCGAGCAGGTCATCGGTGTGGCGCCGTTGCACCGCCAATGCTCTGACAAAGTCGGGCGCGAGGAAGACGGGCGTATTGGTTGACGGACCGGCAGGAGATTCGAGCCCCCGCTCGGAACAGGCGAACCACACCGCGGGGGCGGCAAGAATCAGCACAACGAGGGCGCCGCGCCACAACCTGCGAACTCCGACCATAGGACTCCCCTGGCTGAATCCTAAAACGGGGCGCGGGGCACGATTATGAAGGCGGCTCCATCAAACGGCAAGGACGCCCAGGAAGCGCGCATAACGCCTGATTTCCTGACGCACGGCGCGGCTTTCCGAGGCTGTGAGCGGGCGCAGTGGCGCAAGGTTGACGCTTACTCCGCGTCCTTTCGGTGACGCGCGCCACGTTCCTGCGACCTGTCCTGCAATCACAAGCGCGTGCTGAAATTGCATGTAGCCTCCGGCACGCGAACGGCTCATCGCGGGCCCGTGCGGCACCGCCGCGCGGTCGCGGTACGCCACGAGATACTCGTCATACACGGGCAACAGATGGACCAGGTGACGACGTGAGCGCGCCGCTGCCCCGCCAAGGGTCCAGTACGTCTTGTCGTCGACTTGCACCCTTCGCGCTCCAATCATCTCGAGGCCGCGCTTGGCATCGGCGCTCGCGAGACCGGACCACCACACATAGTCGCGCAACGTCGCGGGCCCATGGCTCTTGAAGTAGCGACGCGCCAGCTCCGCGAGCGCCTCGTCGCGCGTAAGCCGCCGCGCATTCGGCGCGCGCTCGGCCAGCAGTGCGTACGTCGACTTTTTGTCGCGCCGCGGCCCGCTGCAGATCACGCCTTCAGCTTCGACGTACAACGCGATATGACCGAGCGCCCAGCCAGCGGCCGGGAGTCCCGCGGCAGCAAAGTGTTTTCCGAGCTCGGCACGAGTCAGAAAATTGCCGTCGCGCAGGACGCGCTCGCAGACTTTCGCGGCGCGCAGAAAGATCTTTCTGTCCAGGCCGAGCTGGCGATCGTAGGTGGCCATGCGGCGGTGAACACACGCCCCAGTCAGGGCGAGCATCCATCCGATATCCGCGGGCGTTACGAAGTGCCAGGTGGGTCGCAGCACGTGTGTGCGCAGGATGCGGCCCGCGTCGAAGGCGCGCTGAATCTTCGCATCGGTGGTGCTCGCCGGCAGACGCAGGCCGAGTCCCCATTTCGCGGGCCCGAACTCCTGCGCTTGTACGGCACCCAGCCATGACACGAGTTTGGCGGGATCGCGTGGACCGTTCCGGGTGATGCGCTGGTTGGCGAGGCGCTGCTGAACGATGGGCCGTTGCGTCATTTCGTCTGTACGGCATGGCCTCCGAACTCTCGGCGCAGCGCCGCGATCACCTTTGCGCCGAAGGACTCTTCCTGACGAGAGCGGAAACGCGCCAATAGCGACTGTGTGATTACCGGCGCCGGGACGTTCAGTCGCATCGCCTCCTCGACGGTCCACCGGCCCTCACCCGAATCCTCGACGTAGCCCCGGATTCCGGCCAGCCGCCGGTCATGGGAAAACGCGCGCTCGGCCAACTCATTCAGCCAGGAGCGCACGACGCTACCATGGTTCCAGAGCTTCGCGATCTGGCCGAGGTCGAGAGTGAAATCCTTCGACGCGTGCAGGATCTCGTACCCCTCCGCATATGCCTGCAGCATGCCGTACTCGATGCCGTTGTGAACCATCTTCACGTAGTGACCGGAGCCCGGTGGACCCACGTGCGCGTAGCCGTCTGCTGCAGCGAGCGTCCGAAACAGCGGCTCGCAATGCTTGTACGCGGCCGGCGCCGCCCCCACCATCAGGCAATAGCCGAGCGTCAGTCCCCAGATGCCGCCGCTCGTTCCAACGTCGATGAATTCGATGCCTCGTGACTTGAGCGCGTCAGCCCGGCGCAGCGAATCGTGATAATTCGAGTTGCCGCCATCGATCACCATGTCTCCCCGCGACAGCAGCGCTGCGAGCTGATCGACCGTGCTCTCGACGGGGGCGCCGGCCGGCAGCATCACCCAGACCACGCGGCGCGCGGCGAGATGCTTGACCACATCGCTGAGATCCTTCGCTGACTTCACACCCTTGCCGGCATGCTCTCTGACCGCTTCCGGGCGCTGATCATAGATGATCACCTCGTGCCCGCCCTGCGCGAGCCGCCGCACCATGTTGCCGCCCATCCGGCCAAGCCCGATCATCGCTAATTGCATTCATTCCCTCGAGGAAGACGTCCGACGCACGACGCACCACGCACGGTAGTTTGGTAAGCGTAGCACCGAATCCAATCGCGGGATAGCATTGGGCGACTTGTGCACACGGGACGCTACGTGGTCATGGGTGTCGCCGGCTCCGGCAAGACGACAATCGGCGCGCTGCTCGCGCGCGCGCTCGACGTCGAGTTCATCGACGGCGACGACCTGCACCCGCCCGAAAACGTGCGGCGCATGGCCGCCGGCATTCCATTGAGCGACAGCGACCGGCGGCCCTGGCTGCTCGCCATTGCGGCCCGGCTACGCGACGCTCATCGAGCGGGACGTGGGCTCGTCGTGGCCTGTTCGGCGCTCAAGCGCAGCTATCGCGATCTGCTGCGATCTGCGGGTGCCGCGGACACCCGCTTCATCTACCTCGCGGGCGATAAGTCGGTGCTCGCCGAGCGCATTACCAATCGACGCGGTCATTTCATGCCTGGGGCGTTACTCGACAGCCAGCTCGCCACACTCGAGGAACCCGCGCCCGACGAGGATGTTTGGGTGTTCGACATTCGCGGGACCCCAGACGAGATCGTGGCGGCTGTGGTGGCGCGCGCGACGTGAGTCCGGCGACGCGACTGCTGGTCGACGCGTGTGTGGCCGTCATCGCACTGATCGTGTTGATCGCGCGGTTCAAGCTCCATCCGTTCGTTGCATTGATCACCGTTTCACTCGCGCTGGGCATGGTAGCTGGAATGCCGTTCGGCGGCGTTGCGAAATCGTTCCAAGACGGTGTCGCCACGGTCCTGGGATTCATCGCGATTGTCGTGGGGCTCGGGACGATGCTCGGCAAAATGATGGCCGAGTCCGGAGGCGCGACGCGCATCGCCACGACACTCATCGCGCTATTCGGCGAGCAGCGGGTGCATTGGGCCATCATGTTCGTGGCGTTTATCGTGGGCATTCCGGTCTTCTTTCAAGTCGGCTTTGTACTGTTGATCCCGCTGGTATTCACCATCGCGCGCCGATCGGGACTTTCCCTCGTGAAGATCGGCATACCGCTGGTTGCCGGATTGTCCGTGGTCCATGGGATGATCCCGCCGCATCCCGCAGCCACGCTCGGTGTCGTCGCGTATCACGCCGATCTCGGCCGAACGATCGCCTATGCCATTGTCGTCGGACTGCCGACGGCGGCGCTCGCGGGGCCGATCTTCGCAGCGTGGATCGCTCCGCGCATTCCGTTGCCCGCCGAGAACCCGATGGCTGCGCAACTGACGGGCGAGACGGACCGGTTGGACCAGACGGGTGCGCTACCGAGTTTCAGCATGTCGGTGTTTACCGTGCTGCTTCCCGTGATCCTGATGCTGGGCGCCAGCGCGGCGGATGTGCTGCTCGATACCACGAACCCGTTTCGCACAGCCTTCGATTTCATCGGCGGTCCGATCGTCGCGCTGCTGCTGGCATTGCTCTTCTCGTTCTGGTCACTCGGATACAAGCAGGGTTTTACACGCGATCAGATCGTCAAGTTTGCGAACGACTGCCTCGCGCCTACGGCTGCGATTCTCCTGATAATCGGCGCGGGCGGCGGCTTCAACCGGGTTCTGCTCGACAGCGGCGTCGGAAAAGCGATTGCCGATCTCGCGGTAGGATCTCACACGTCCCCGCTGTTGCTCGCCTGGGGCGTGGCGGCCCTCATTCGGGTAGCCACCGGCTCGGCGACCGTCGCGATGACGACGAGTGCCGGGATCGTTGCACCCATCGCGGCGCTGACGCCCGGCACGTCGCCAGAGCTCCTGGTGCTCGCCACCGGGGCGGGCTCGCTTATCCTCTCTCACGTGAACGATTCGGGATTCTGGCTCATCAAGGAGTTCTTCAACATGACTGTGCCGCAAACGCTGAAGACGTGGACCGTCGCGG
>DASZNX010000327.1:0-3961 GCA_035551075.1 Gemmatimonadales bacterium
CGGTAGATGAGGCGACGGAAAAAAAGACGACGGTAGAAAGTGCGCTACCGTCGTCTTATCTACCGTCGTTTTTCTACCGCCGTTTTACCTACCGTCAGTCCAGTCTCCAGACGGAGTCGGGATTCTCACTTTGGCCATCACCCGGTCAGCAAATCCAGGCTGCGGAGCAAACTTGGGAAGTTGAACCAGCTCGAGAATGACCTTGCGCTCGCGTTCCGCTTCTACGCGGCAGAGCGAGCAATCAGCGAGATGCATGGCCCGGGCGGCGGGGAGCAGTCCCTGTGCCCAGAGCTCGATTTCATCGGTGGTGAGATGCATGGAGATGTCAGTCATGGGTTTTCCTACGGCCTCGTGATTCCACTGGTTTCAGTCTCGGCGATCTTCCAGGTAGCCTCGTAATTCATTACGTGCGCGGTGGATATAAGTTTTGACCGTCCCCAGGGGTAGCTCCAGCGTATCGGCGATTTCTTCATACGAGTACCCCTCCACGTGGCGTAGCAAAATGCACGACCGATACTCAGGCCGAAGCCGGGCGATGGCCCGCTCGATGGCCGTCCCCAGCTCGCGGCTTTCGACTTCATCGAGCGGGCTCTCGGCACGGTCCCCGACCTGCAGTGATGTCGCCCGCATCTGTTCGGGAGTCTCGGCGGCCGGCGAGCCGTCGAGCGAAAGCGTGTCGATGCTCTTGCGACGCAAGTGATCGATCGCCGCGTTGTTCGCGATTTTGAAAATCCACGACGAGAACTTGAATTCGGGCCGATAGGATTTGATGCCGTTCAAAACCTTGATGAACGTTTCCTGCGCGAGATCCTCGGCGAGCGCGCGATCGCGCACCATGCGATAGAGCAGCGAGAATACCGGCCGCTCGTAGCGACGAACGAGCTCGCGGAAGGCCGCGTCGTGTCCCTGTTTTGCCCACGCGACGACTTGCTGATCGCTGGCGTCGCTCAGGTGGTCCGGCCTATCTTTCGCGCCTATGAGCCGCTCCTCAGCCTACGTGCGCGGCATGTTCACCGCGATCGCCCCGCGCTACGACTTCCTCAATCATCTCCTGAGCCTCAACGTGGACCGATCGTGGCGCCGAGCCGCGGTGGCGAGGCTCGGCTGGGAAGCGAAACCCGACGGCACGTATCTCGATCTCTGCGCCGGTACGCTCGATCTTGCCGCGGCGCTCGCCCGGCGCGACGGGTTCCGCGGTCGCGTGGTCGGCGCCGATTTTGCCGTCCCCATGCTCCAGCGCGGCCGCAACAAAGCGCCGCGCACTACACCCGTCGCCGCCGACGCGCTCGAGCTGCCGTTTGCCACGGCACGTTTCGACGGCGCGCTCGTCGGATTCGGCGTGCGGAATCTCGCGGATCTCGACGCCGGCCTGCATGAAGCAGCGCGCGTCCTGAAGCCGGGCGCGCGCCTGGTGATTCTCGAGTTCGCCACGCCCCGCTTTGCGCCGCTGCGAGCCGTGTATCTCCTGTACTTCCGTCGCATTTTGCCGGCAATCGGCCGGCTGGTGTCGAAACATAGAGACGCGTATACCTACCTGCCAGAGTCGGTACTCGGATTTCCCGAACCCGAAGGCCTGTCACAACGGCTCGTCGCTGCTGGTTTTTCGCGCGTGGGATTCGAGCGGCTGACCGGCGGGATCTGCGCCGTGCACTATGGCACTCGATAATCTCCGCGATTTCCTCGATGCCATCGATCGGTCCGACAACCTCACGCGGGTGAGTCGCCCCGTCGCGGTCGACAAGGAGATCACCGAGATCGCCGACCGCTGCATGAAATCCTCCGGAGGCGGACCGGCGTTACTGTTCACGCAGCCCACATTGCAGAGCGGCGCCAGGTCGAGATTCCCCGTTGCGGTGAATCTGTTCGGATCGGAGCGCCGGATGTCGCTGGCGCTCGGCGTGGACTGCCTCGACCATATCGGCGCGCGCATCGCCGAGCTGCTCGCCATGAAGGTGCCCGAGGGCTTGCTCGGGAAACTCGCGCTGCTCCCCCGTCTGGCCGAGGTTGCGAAATTCCCGCCGAAGACTGTCGGCCGCGCGCCCTGCCAAAACACGGTGCTCGAAAATTCGGAGGTCGATCTCTCCCAATTCCCGGTGCCCGTGTGCTGGCCCGAGGACGGGGGCCCGTACATCACCCTGGGCGGCGTCATCACGCGCGACCCGGTGTCGGGCATGCGCAATGTCGGGATGTACCGCGTGCAGGTGTTGAGCAAGGACACGCTGGCGATGCACTGGCAACGGCATAAGGTCGGCGCGGCGCACTGGCGCGCGATGGCGGAGCGCGGTGAAACCATGCCGGTCGCGATCGCGCTCGGCGGTGATCCGGCGAGTATTTACGCGGCGTCGGCGCCCCTCCCGCCCACCATCGATGAATTTCTGTTTGCCGGTTTTCTGCGGGGGGAGCCTGTCCGCCTCGCCAAGGCCGTGACATCGGATCTCGAGGTGCCGTCCGAGGCGGAGATCGTGATCGAAGGGTACATCGACCCGCGCGACGAGCTCGTTCTGGAGGGGCCGTTCGGCGATCACACGGGGTTCTATTCGCTCGCGGACTACTACCCCAAGGTGCACGTCACGGCGATCACCTATCGCAACGAGCCGATCTGGCCGCACACGATCGTGGGCCGGCCGCCGATGGAAGACTTCTACCTGGGGCATGCGACCGAGCGGATTTTTCTGCCGCTGTTACGGCTCACGATTCCGGAAATCGTCGATCTGCACATGCCCGCGGAGGGGATTTTTCACAACCTGGTGTTCGTGAGCATCGACAAGCAGTACCCCGGCCAGGCATACAAAGTGATGAACGGACTGTGGGGACAGGGATTGATGTCGCTGGCCAAGGTCATCGTGGTTGTCGACAAGGACGTGAACGTGCGCGATCCCAAAGAAGCCTGGTGGGTCGCGCTGAACCACATCGATCCGGAGCGGGACGTGCGCTTCACCATGGGTCCGATCGATGTGCTCGATCACTCGAGCCGCGGATTCACTTATGGCTCCAAGATGGGCATCGACGCGACGCGGAAGTGGAAAGAGGAAGGCTTTACGCGTGAATGGCCGAACAGGATCGTGATGGATCCTGAGACTCGGCAGCGCGTCGATGACATGTGGAAGGATCTGGGAATCGACTTGGGCGGTAAGGGGCGGTAATGGGGATCGAGCTGTGAATCCGACGCACGACGCGCGACGCACGACGCACGAGGGTCAGACGTTTGCAGGCGACTCCTTATTGATTCGCTACGTGAACTTCGTCAAGCTGCCACATACCGTCTTTGCGCTTCCCTTCGCTCTGCTCGGCATGGTCGTCGCGTCCTATCGCGCACTCATCACCTGGCGCGTGGTCGCTCTCGTCGTCGTGGCCTTTACGGCCGCGCGCTTCGTCGCGATGGGGTTCAACCGGATCGCCGACCGGCGCATCGACGCGCGCAATCCACGCACCCGAGCGCGCGAGCTGCCTTCCGGCAAGCTGACCGTAGCGCAGGCGTGGACTGCCGTGATCGTTGCGATGGTCGTGTTTTTGTTGGCAGCCTGGGGACTCAACCCGTTGTGCGCCGCGCTGGCGCCGGTGGCGCTTCTCTGGATCGCCACTTACAGCTACACGAAGCGCTTCACCGACTGGTCGCACCTCTGGCTCGGCGCCGCGCTCGCCATCGCACCGGTGGGCGGATACATCGCGGTCACGGGCGCCTGGAGCGATCCGCCGTGGCTCCTGCTGCTGATTGCGTTCGCGGTGGCATGCTGGGTGGCGGGCTTCGACATCTTCTATGCGCTGCAAGACGAGACTTTCGATCGCACGGAGGGATTGCGTTCGCTCGTCGTGCGGCTCGGCCAGGGTTGGGCGATCATCACGGCCAAGCTGCTGCATGGCGTTGCGATCGCCGCACTGATCATTTTCGGTAAAGAGGCGGGGCTGGGGCTTCCCTATCTCGGCGGCGTGATGATCGCAATCCTCGTGATCGGGTGGGAGC
>DASZNX010000328.1:0-15794 GCA_035551075.1 Gemmatimonadales bacterium
GTATAAAAGGATGCTCAGGGGCGGTAAAGGGGCGGTAGGCGGCGGTACACCTACCGCCCCCTTACCGCCCCCTACCGCCCCCTACCGCCCTAGTCACAAGTCGGCTCTCTCTCCACCTGCACCGTCACGTGCTGGATGCCCAGGGCCCGCATCCGATCCTGCACAGCCTCGAGCACGGGCTGGTTGTCCGTGGGGTTCTTGACGACGAGATGCCCGCTCATCGCCACGACGCCACTCGTCACGGTCCAGAGGTGCAAGTCGTGAACCGATTCAACACCCGGCACGGACGCGATACGGTCGTGCACGTCCGCCAGTGCGATGTGCGTTGGGGTCGCCTCGAGCAGCACGTCGCTACTCTCTTTCACCAGGCGCCACGCGCTGCCGAGGACCAGTGCGCCGATGAACACCGAGATCAACGGATCCGCGAGCGTCCAGCCCAGCGTGAGCACGATGATGCCGGCGAGGAGCGCACCCACGGAACCGAGGAGATCGCTGAGCACGTGGAGGTAGGCGGCGCGTTGGTTGAGCGAGTGCTCGTGATCGCGATGCAGGACGACGGTGGCGCCGAGGTTCGCGACGAAGCCGACCAGCGCCACGCCGAGGAGTAGCGCGCCGTTGACCGCAGGCGGCGCGCGGAATCGGCGCCATGCCTCGACGCCGATGCCGATGGCGATCGCGAACAGCACGGCGCCATTGACGAGCGCCGCGAGAATCTCGAGCCGCAGGAATCCAAACGAGCGCTGCGCTGTCGCGGGCCGTCGCGCGATCCAGGCCGCGACGAGCGCCAGACCGAGTGCCGCGACGTCGGCGAGCATGTGCGCGGCATCCGCGAGCAGGGCCAGCGAACCCGCCAGCCAGCCGCCCACCAGTTCGACGAGCATCACGATCGCCGTGATGGCGAGCGCGAGCGTCAGGCGCCGTCGAGTCTCGACGTTGATGGGCGCGCGATAGGTGCAGTGAGCTTCAGCGGGAAGCACGAGTGTTTCCTCGGTCACAAACATAATAGCTTTAGGGCGTGAACGAGCTGACCTGGCGGCTGGCCGCCGTGATCGCGCTCGTGGCGGCGAACGCGTTCTTCGTCGCGGCGGAATTTGCCCTCGTCGCGTCCCGGCGCACGCGAATCGAAGCGATGATCCGGCGGGGCGACCGCGCGGCACGCACGGTCCGGCGCGCGATGGCGGATCTCTATCGCATGCTCTCCGCGACCCAGCTCGGCATCACGCTCACGTCCATCCTGCTCGGCTTCGTGGCGGAAGAAACCGTCGCCCATCTGTTCCGCGACTGGTTTCAGAGCCTGCCGCCGGCGCTCGCGTTCCTGACGCGCGGCGGCATCGCCTCGGTCATCGCGGTCGGCATGATCTCGTTTCTGCACGTCGTATTCGGAGAGCTCGTTCCCAAGACGTGGGCGATCACATACCCGGAGGCGACGAGCCGATGGGTCGCCACGCCGCTCATCGTCTTCTCGTGGGTCACGCGGCCGTTCAATTTCCTGTTGAATGCGAGCGCGCGGCTGGTCCTCCGGACGATCGGCATCAGGAGCTCGAGTCCCGAGCTCGACCGCGTCCATTCCCCGGAAGAGATCCGCATGCTCGTCGAACAGAGCCGCAAGACCGGCGGCCTCGGCGCCGGCGACGCGCGCCTGCTGGAAGGCGTCTTCGAGTTCAGCGAGAAAAACGCGCGCGAGGTGATGACCCCGCGGACGGACATCGTGGCACTTCCGGCCGAGGCGTCGCTCGCCGAGGCGGCGGATCGCGTGGCGGCAGCCGGTCGCTCACGGTATCCCGTCACCGGAGAGTCGCTCGACGACGTCGTCGGCATCGTCCACGCCAAAGACATCTTGCGCGGGCTGCTGGCGGGCTCCGAAGCGCCCGTGCAGGACATCGCGCGCCCTGCGTTCTTCGTCCCGGGTACCCGCGAAGTCGAGGATGTGCTCGCCGACATGAAACGCCAGAAGGTGCATCTCGCGATCGTGCTCGACGAATTCGGGGGAACAGCGGGCTTGGTGACCATGGAAGATCTGCTCGAAGAAATCGTCGGCCCGATTTACGACGAGTACGACCAGGCGCCTCCGACAGCAGCAGCCGCGGGCGCCGCAGGCGCCGCGGGAGGCGTGCCGATCCTGACCGGCAGCACGGAAATCGGCGAGGTCAATCGGCTGCTGCGCCTACATCTGGACGATGCGGATTACACTACGATCGGCGGATTGATTTTCGGCCGGCTCGGTCGCTTGCCGAAGGTCGGCGACCGCGTGAATCTGCAGGGCGCGACGTTCGAAATTCTCGAGATGGACGGCCGGCGAGTAGGGAAGGTCCGCGTCTGGCCGGCTACCGCGACACAGGTGCCGGAGCCGACAGGCTAGCCGGCGAGCCGGTCCGCGCCAGCGTGAGCTGCACCGCCAGCTCGAGCGCCGCGCGCATGGATCCCGCGTCCGCGATACCCTTTCCCGCGATGTCGAACGCGGTGCCGTGGTCGGGCGCGGTTCGAACGAACGGCAATCCCAGCGTGACGTTCACACCCGTCCCGAAGCCCGAGACCTTTACCGCGGTCATTCCGACATCGTGATACGGCGCGAGCACGGCGTCGAACTCGCCCCGCAGCGCCTTCACGAACACGGTGTCGGCGGGCAGCGGACCCGCCGCCCCTAACGCGTTCGCCGCCGGGCGCAGGACGCGCTCGTCCTCGTCGCCGAACAGCCCGCCCTCACCGGCATGCGGGTTGAGCGCGCAGACCGCGAGCCGCGGCTCCGCGATTCCCCACCAGCGCTGCAGCGCATCGGTCGTGATCCGGCCGGCTTTGACGACGCGCTCCGTGGTGATCGTCGCAACGACATCGCGTAACGGCAGGTGAGTCGTGACGAGCACCACCCGCAGGCGGCCCGTCGCGAGCATCATCGCAACCGGCACGTCACCCGCGAGGTGCGCCAGGAACTCGGTGACACCAGGGAATTCGTAGCCGGCCGCGTGCAAGGCCTGCTTCTGCACTGGTCCCGTGACGATCGCGTCGACCTGTCCGGCGAGAGCCTGACGCGCGGCTGCTTCGATGCTTTGGGCAGCGGCCCGTCCGGCCTCGAGCTCGCTTCGCTCGGCATCATCGTCCCAGCCACCCACGATCTGGATGTCCGCATTCAGCGGCTGGCGTAGCGCCTTGCGCACCACTTCGGGCCCAATGCCGCGCGGATCACCGACGACAACGGCGAGACGGGGCCGCGGGGGCCCCGGGGGCCGCGCGGGCGCCGGTGAGGGTGGAGGAGGGGGCACCACGATCAGAGCCTGATGTCGATGTACGTCTGGCGTTTGAGCTGATCGATATAGTGTTTGAGCGCCAGTTGATCGCCGAGTGTCTGGCGAATGTTGAGCTTGACATCGTCGAACGTCAGCTCGCCTTCTGGATGCCGGGAAGTGACGTCCAGGATCACAAACTTCGGTCGCGGAGTGTCGGCGCCGGTGGTGATCACGCGCTTGAGGCCGAGCGTCGTATCGGCGGCCATGACCTGCTGATACTCGGGCGGCAGTTTATCGAACGGCGCGTCCTCGACGATCTTCTGCTCCTGCGGATCCCCATGCGCCTTCGCCAGCACGTCGAAGTTCGCCCCCCGGGCGAGCGCGTCGTGCACGGAGTCGGCGAGCTGATGCGCTTTGGCGATTTGCGCCGCGCTGACCTCCGGCACGATCAGGATGTGCCGGCCAAGCACCTCGGCGGGCTGCGTGCGCTCGATATTGATGATGTGGAAACCGAAGGGGGTTTCGACCGGCTCGGAGATGTCGCCGGGTCGCATGTGGAACGCCCAATCCTCGAATTCTTTCACCATCACGCCGCGGCGGAACCACCCCAGCTCACCGCCTTGCGCCGCCGAGGCGCTGTCTCCCGAGAATCGCTTGGCGGCGGTGGCGAAGTCCGCGCCGTGCCGCAGCTGCACGACCAGCGATTCCGCGAGCTGCAGCGCCCTGGTGCGTGACGCGGAATCCGGCAGCGGCCTGATCACGATCTGCCGAAATCCGATGGTGGCCGGCCGGCGCGGCTGCGAGGCGCGGTTCTGCTCCCAGAACTCGCGCATCTGCGCATCCGTCGGCGGAATCGGCTTCAACTTCCCCTTCTGCCGCTGCTCCTCGATCAGCCGCTGGGCATAGAGCTGCCGCCGTTGCTCGTCGGCGAGCCAACGGCGCCATTCCTCCACCGAGCCGAAGTGCGCCTGTTTGATTTGATCGCGGAACTCCGGTTCCGACGCGAATTGCTTGCGCACGTTTTGGTACGTCTGCTCGACCTGATCGAGCACTTCCTGGTCGGTGATCTTGATGGAAGTGTCGCGCTCCGCCTGCTGCACGAGCAGCTCGAGCTCGACCAGGTGGTCGAGAATCTGGCGACGCATGGCGTCGCGACCGGCGGAGTCCGGAGGCAGCTGCTGCCCCTGCGCCTGAGCCTGAATCATCTCCTCT
Source organism: Gemmatimonadales bacterium (assembly GCA_035551075.1). Taxonomy (GTDB): domain Bacteria; phylum Gemmatimonadota; class Gemmatimonadetes; order Gemmatimonadales; family GWC2-71-9; genus 20CM-2-65-7. The sequence goes on from DASZNX010000328.1 coordinate 4,434, forward strand.
TCGACCTGCGACGCCAGGATCGGCCGCGTGCCCACGACGGCGACGATGCGATCGATCGGCTGCTGTGCGGCCGCCGCCGACGCGAAGACGCACACAGCGAGGAGGCCGAGCAAATGCTTCATTGGTGCGGCCGCCGGGACGTGTCGATCGGCGCGGGACCGGGTGCCGGAGCGATGCGCGGACCCGGAGCAGCGCGCGTGGAATCGGCGCGCATCTGTTGCGCGCGCTCGACCGCGCGCCGCACGCCGGCCTCATCCACGCTCCACTGCGCGCGGTCCCGCAGCGTCTCGCCGAGGAAGGGGGGCACCGGGAAGAACCGCACCTGGCCCTGGACGACGCGATCCATGTACTCGTTCACTCGACCCATGGCGAAGTTGACGCGATCACGGGCGTTGTTCGGCACCGAGTCACGCAACACCTCCGGCGTGAGGCTGAGAATCGAGCCGAGCAGCGTGATGGCGGAATCGTGCTCGATGCGAACTTGCTTCCAGTCATCCGGCGTCAAGGTGACTTTGGCGGAATCCGCTTCCTCCAAAAGCAGCTCACGCTGGGTGATCGCCTTCAGGAACTGGTTGATCTGATCGTCCGAGGCCTGCGGGAGAGCCTGGATGATCGACGGGTCCATCGCGCCCAGCCACCGCACGAGGTCGCTCACGCGCATCGAGCCGCCCCGATAATTGACCAATGTCCTGCCGCTGGTCCGCGCGGCGTCGATATCCTGCATCGCGGCCCGCACGTACGATGGCGCCCGGGTCACCGGTTCGATGCGCCGCTTGATCGAGAGACTATCGAGGTAGACCGAATCACCATGCAGCGACGCGCGCTCTTCGATGCCGGTGCGGAATGAATCGCGCACTTCGGCGAGCGGCGGGCGCCGGATGATGTGATAGCCAAACGGACTCTTGACGACCGGGCTCACGCCGCCGGGCGGAAGCTGCCAGGCAGCGTCCTCGAACGCGGCTACGTACTGGCCACGCCCCGTCAGACCGAGGTTTCCCCCCTGGGTCTTCGATTGCGGATCTTCTGAGTACTTGCCCGCCAGCTGCGCGAATCGCGGCCCCGCCGTGCGGGCCTGCGGCAACAGTTGATCGGCCTCGCGATGTTTCTGCGCATCCACCTTCGCGGCCGCGTTCGGGGGCACGTGGAAGAGAATGTGCTGGAATATCCGCACGTCCCCGGCCTCATAGGCGGAGTCCACCTGCTTTTCGGTAAGATCAGTGCTGGAGTTCAGCTTGTCGTGAAAGCGCTCCCACTTGAGCTGCGACACGACCGGCCACATGGCCGACACCATTGTGCTCGAATCACGCAGGTTCTGGCCCGCCGCAAGCGCTTGCGCGAAGAGTGCGTAGTCGACCCAGATGTGGGAGAGCCGGCTGAACGCCATGGCGTCGAGCGGCACCTGCTTCGCGCCACTGGCCCAGGTCGCCATCCGGTCCACACTCAGCGTCTGGTCGTTGGCGCGGGCGACCACATCGGCGCGGGGCGTGAATGCGTCCCGCAAACCAGTGCATCCCATCCCCACTGTCGGCGTTAGAACCAACAGCACCAGACTCAAACGTCGCATTCCGTGTTCCTTTTCCTTAATTACGAGTGGTGATCCCGCAGAACCGCCGTGAGCGCCCGGACCAGACCGGGGCCGATCGACTCTCCGCCGAGCCGGCGGAGCCTGAGGGAGAGCGGCACGGCGCGCCGCACATCGGCTTCGAACTGCACGGCCTCGAGCGCCACCTGCAGTCCGGCGAGCCGCGGCGCGGCATCGCGCCGGAACGTCAGCCGCGCTTCGTCGCCCTTGATGAGGATCGTTTCCAATCCCGCCCGCGCGCCCAGCGCGCGCAGCTCGGCAACGAGTAACAAACGCTCGGCATCCGGGGGAAGCGGCCCAAATCGATCGCGCAACTCCTCGCGAACGGATTGAATCTCATATGGTTGCTCAGCCCGCGCCAGCCGTCGATACAAATCGAGCTTGGCGTCGTCATCGACAACGTAGTCGTCCGGCAAGTGCGCCGGCGCGTCGAGCGTCACGTCGGGCGGTGCGAACTGCTCCGGCTTTCCGAGCCCCCCTCCCCCTCCTCCCCGGTCGCCCTGCTTTAACCCGCGCACCGTCTCTTCCAGCCAGCGCAGATACATGTCGAATCCAACCGCCTGTACGTGACCCGACTGCTCGCCGCCGAGCAGGTTCCCCGCCCCTCGCAGCTCGAGATCGCGCAGCGCGATCCGATATCCCGATCCCAAATCCGTATGATGCTCGAGCACCCGCAACCGTTCCTCCGCCTGCAAGTCGACCAGATCGGGTACCAGCAAGTAGCAGAACGCGCGCCGGTGGCTGCGCCCGACGCGTCCGCGGAGCTGGTAGAGCTGCGCCAGTCCAAACCGATCGGCGCGATCCACGATCATTGTATTTGCGTTCGGCACGTCGAGCCCCGATTCGACGATCATCGTGGACACGAGGATGTCCACCTCGCCGCGCACGAATCGTCCCATCACGGCCTCGAGGTCCTGCTCGCGCATCTGTCCGTGCGCGACCGCGAGTCGGGCGCGCGGCGCCAGCGCCTGCACGCGGGTCGCGATCGTGTCGATCGTCTCGATCCGATTGTGGACGAAGTAGACTTGACCACCGCGATCGAGCTCCCGCGCGAGCGCTTCCTCGAGCAACGCGTCATCCCACGGCTCGACGAACGTGAGCACCGGCGAGCGATCCTTGGGCGCCGTCTCGAGCAGCGCGAGATCGCGGAGGCCGGCGAGTGAGAGATGCAGGGTACGCGGAATCGGCGTCGCCGTCAGCGTCAATACGTCGACGCTCAATTTGAGCGTCTTCAACCGCTCCTTGTGCCGGACGCCGAACCGGTGCTCCTCGTCGACAATCAGCAGGCCCAGATCCTTGAACGTGACGTCGGGTGACAGCAGACGGTGCGTACCGATGACGATGTCGACCTCTCCCTGCGCGATCCGCTGAACCAACGCAGCCGTCTCCTTCGGGCTGCGAAACCGGGAGAGCACTTCGATTCGGACCGGGTAATCGGCGAGGCGCTCGCGGAACGTGCGGCCGTGCTGTTCGGCGAGAATCGTGGTCGGCACGAGCACAACAACCTGTTTGCCCGCTTGGACTGCTTTGAACGCGGCGCGCACCGCCACCTCGGTCTTGCCGTAGCCGACATCGCCGACGAGCAACCGATCCATCGGACGCGGTCGCTCCATATCCCGCTTGACTTCGTCGGATGCGCGCCGCTGGTCCGGTGTGTCCTCGTAGAGAAACGCCGACTCCAGCTCGCGTTGCCATGGGGTATCCGACGGGAAGGCGTACCCGACGGCCAGCTGTCTTCTGGCGTACAGGTCGAGCAGCTCGGCGGCCATCGCGCGGATTGCCGCGCGTGTCTTGTCGCGCTGGCGCTGCCATGTCGTCGCGCCGAGCCGGTGCAGCCGCGGCGGGGGCGCATCGCCGTCGCCGTCACGTCCGACCGTTCGATACGGCTCGAGCTGATCGATGCGATAGAGCGGCACATTGAGTCGCGCGCCACCTTCGTACTCGACGACCGCGACGTCGAGGGTTTCGCCTTCCGCACCGACCGGGATCGTCTGCAGGCCGCGATAGATCCCGATGCCGTGCTCGAGATGCACCACATACCCGCCGGGCGTGAGCGGCCGGGACGCCGCCGTCGATACCGCCGTGCGATAGCGACGCGGGCGCCGCAGACGCCGGGCGCGCCGGAAGATCTCGTGATCGGTGAGAATGCGGAGCGCCGGCATGATGAATCCACCGTCGAGCGCCCCAACAGCGAGCGTCGCTTGATCGGTGCCGAGCAGCTCCTCGAGTCGCTCGAGCTGCCCTTCGTTATCGCAAAGAATGACGGTCGGCGGTGGCGTCGCGACGATGTGGCGCAACCGCTTGAGATCGCGGTCCACATGCTCCGGCGGCGCGAGTGGGAACCGCCGCTCGACCTCTGCATCCGAGAGCGCGAGCCGGCCCAGCCGCGCGAGCGCCGATCGCCATGTCTCGGGGTCGATCAGCAGCTCGTCGCGTCGCGGGGGTTCTTCACCCATGCGGCGCGCGACCTCGAGATGGTGCGCGGCGTCGTGCCACGCACGTTCCACCTCACGGTCCACCGCGAATTCCTGATCGATGACGACGACGGTGTCGGAGGGGAGGAGCTCGAGGAGATTGGATAGGACCGGCGCGGGGTGCGGCGTTCCTCCGTTTGCGTCGGCGCGGCTTTCAGCTTTCACCGGCAAGATGGTGACGCGGTCGACCGACTCTCCCGAGCGCTGCGTATCAAGATCGAAGCTGCGGATGGAGACAATTTCATCGCCCCACCATTCGACGCGCGCCGGCGATGCCATCCCGAATCCATACACGTCCAGAATCCCGCCACGCACGCTGTATTGGGCGACCTCGGTCACCGTGGGAACGCGCGCATAGCCCATCGCGTCGAGGGCCCGGGATGTGTCGGTGAGCCCCCGTTCCTCTTTGGAGACTGCGAGCACGAGCCGCGATTGCGCGAGCGCCGCCGGCACCGCGGTCCGCTCCGCGGTCGCGCGCGCCGTCGTGACCACCACGCGCACCGAGCCACGCAGCAATGCTTCGAGTGTCTCGATTCGCTCACCGGCCAACTCGTAATGGGGCTCCTCGGCACCGAGCGACTCGCGTTGGGGATAAAGAGCGGGACCCCCCGCCCCGGATCCCAACGCCGTTTGAAGGTCGGCGAGCCACCGCTCACTGTCCGCCGGCGTGGGTGCGATCACCGCGAAGAGTCGCTGCGGGAGCCGGCGCGACAGTGCGGCGACAAGCACCGCAGGACTCGAACCGGGAAGCCCGCCCACGCCCGCACGTTTGCCGGCTGCGGGGAGCTGCTCAGCCAGCGCCCGCGTGGCTGGGAGCTCGTCGAACTTGTCGAGCAGAAAATCGAGCGGCATCAGCGTGTGCGCGTCGCGACTCCCAGTTCGGTGGCGGCCAGTAGCAGCGCGAGCACCAGCAGAACGCCGCTGCCGTCGGCCCGGCGCGTGCCGGAAAAGCGCTCGGAAGCAAACGCGGCGTCGCTCAGCACTTCGGTACGATCCCGGCCGCCCAGAGCGGCTGCCGCGAGTGCGGCAGGCGCCGGTGTGAGGTCCGACTCACGGGGATCAGGCCCAAACACCGTGGCGCCGATCGTATCCGCACCCCGCACACGGAACTCCACGCGCGGTGCGCCCTCCGCGGTGGACACATCCGCCTCACCTCTGACGATGCGATTCACCAGCGCGTCGATGAAGGGAACGAACCCCGGAGCGGCCGGCAATGCGGTCCACGTGGTATCCAACCGGCTCCCGAGCAACACGATATTCCCTGAGCGGACGATCCAGGGATCTCCATTGACGGTCGCGAGCACGTCATCGGTTTCCGCTCCTTCACTCGCCTGCGCTCCCCCGCTGCTCGTCGTACCCTCGAGTCGATAGCGGCGGGTCACCTGGATCCCGTCGATGACTGCAATCTTCGGCGCCACTACGGGACCGGGCGTTGCAACGACGCCCCAGCGCCACGTTACCCCGCGGGACGCGAGCGTCCGGTTCGCTTGACCAACGAGCGCCGGATCCGCGGGAGGCTGCGTGATGGTTGCGGCGCCCGACAGCGACTCACCGCCGGTGAAGACGACGTCCGACCCGCTCGCAACGCGCTTGGCCTCGCGGAGCACCGTCAGTGCCGCCGCGACAAACTCGCCTGCGCCCGGAGCGGCGGTGACGCGAGCAGGCGGCGCGATACGCCACGCAAATGGCCGCTGATCATCGGCACGTAATTCGTCGGGCTCCAGCGCCGCTTCACCCACCCACCAACCAGCAGGCAACGACTGCGCCGGTAGCGCGACTGTTACAGCCGACCCCGGAGTCGCCAGGCCGCGCGTGGTGATCTCGGCACGATCGCGACGACCCACGCCGATCCGCACCGTGACGGGAACCGGCTGCATGGCCGCGTCCGCCGTTCCTGAAACGTCGACCACCGCCGCTCCTTCCGTCACCCGGACATCGGCAATGCCGCGGTTGGGCACTGCTTTTCCTCCTTCCAGCGCGAGCACACGAACGCCCCGGGGAACCTCCGCTCGCCCCTCTGCCAGCGCGGTGCGCTGCAGATCGCTCAAGACGTGCACCTCGCGGCCCGGCAGCGGCTGGCCGTTGACGAGGCGCGCCGCACGCTCGACTGCTTGTACGAGATCCAGTCGCTGCCAACCGGCGGTGGCGCTGTCGACGCTCGCAAGGAGCGCTTCACGAGTACCGCCGCGAAGCACGCCATCCGCGAGCATCAACCACACACGATCGGCGGATGTGGTATGACTGATCGACCCACGAGCGGCGATTCGCAATCGATCGATTACGAGCCTGCCCTCCGCGACCGCCCCGGAAGAAGGCGAGTTGTCGAGTATCACAACGACCGCCGTGGGTTCGTGCGTGCCTCCGCCGGCTCCGCGCATGCGAACGAGCGGTCGCGCGGCAGCCAGGACGATCACGACGATCAGAACGGTTCGCAAAATGAGCAGTAAGAGGTGGCGCAGCTTCAATCGGCGAGCGCTTTCACGCTCCGCGGCGCTCAAATACCGCACCGCCGGAAACTCGAACTCGGGCGGCACGCGGCGTTGGAGCAAATGGAGCAGCGCCGGAATCGCCGCCGCGGCGAGTCCCAGCAACGCGAGCGGATTGACGAATGTCACGTCAGAAGGCGCAAGGCCATGCCGAACGGCAGGTCGGTCTGGACGTGATGATAGGCGATACCATGCCTTCGGCACGCTTTCCTCCAGGCGGCAATCTCGCGGCGCACCGTATCCGCGTACGCCCGCGCGAGCTCGCGCGGCCGGACGACGACGCTCACCGAGGATTCGGGGTCGCGAAACCGGACTTCCGGAGGTCCGCCGAGCTCGACTTCGGCGGGATCCATCAAATGGAAGACGATCACCTGGTGGCCACGGTGCCGGAGGTAGCGCAGCGCGGCAAGCGCGAGCTCGCGATCGAATAACAAGTCGGACAGCAGAACGACCATGCCTCGCCGGGTCAGTAAGGCGGTCAATCGTTGCAGCGCCGCGTGGGCGGCGGTCCCCAGACCATCAGGAGTGTCGAGCAGGGCGCGCACGATGCGGGTCCACTGACCGGCCTTTACCCGTGCCGGAATCACCTGGCGTACTTGCTCGTCGAAGGTCACCAGTCCTGTCGCGTCTCGCTGCCGCAGCAGAATGAGTGCGAGCGCCGCGGCCAAACGGTCGGCGTACGCGCGTTTCGTGAGTCGCTCCGGAGCGCCGCGCCATGCCATCGAACGACTCGCGTCGACGAGAATCATGGCCCGGAGATTGGTTTCTTCCTCGAACTGCTTCACGAATAGGCGGTCCGACCGGCCGAGGATGCGCCAGTCGAGATAGCGCAATTCGTCACCGGCCTGATAGGCTCGATGCTCGGTGAATTCCACGGAGAATCCGCGAAACGGCGAGCGGTGCACCCCGGCGAGGAATCCCTCCACCACTCCCTCGGCGACGATCTCGATGCCGCCCAGGCGGGCAACCTCGGCCGGGTCCAGCAGATCCAGCCGGGGCGCCATTAGGTGTCCTCCATTGGGGACACTAAGAACCCGCGGTTATCATAGCAACTCATTATCGCCATATAATTTAGGCCCATTTTCAACCTGGCATAGTCTCTGCCTAACAGCGGGCCGGGAGGCACCTATGCTTACGAACATCGCCTTACTCGGTCTCGCCTTGATGCCGGCTCCTGCGCGCCGGTATTCCACTATGTACCGACCCCGTATCGAGCTGTGGACGGACCGCGGCGACGCCGCCGTGTATACCCGTGGCGACCGCGTCCGGGTGTCTTTCCGGCTGGATCAGGACGCCTACGTCACGATCTTCCGCGTGGATACAGACGGACGCGTCCGCGTGCTGTTCCCCCGTGAACCGTACGAAGACAACTTCGCCCGCGGCGGCCGCGAATTCGAGGTCGATGGTCAATATCTCAATAGAGACGCGTTCATGATCGACGACTATCCCGGCGTTGGTTATTTGTTCGCCGTCGCGTCGGCCGATCCCTTCACATACGACGGCATCCAGACAAACGACCACTGGGACTACCGGGTGATCGCCGATGGACGCGTGCGTGGAGATCCGTACGTCGCGATGACCGATCTCGCGCAGCGAATTGTGCCCGAGGGTTACGCCGACTGGGACTATGACGTTGTGTCGTACAACGTTGAGCGGCACTACGACTATCCTCGCTTCTTGTGCTACGACTGCCACTCTTACGTCAGCTACTCGTCCTGGGATCCGTACTACACGTCGTGCGTGCGATTCCGCATGTATGTGTACGACGATCCCTGGTACTACCCGTACCGGTATTATGGTGGCGAGCGCGTCGTGTTTGTGCGCCCCTATCGTCCGCAGCCCCGTTTCATCTTTAAGGATTGGGGCAGCAGCCGGCCCAGCCGCGAGGAGTTTGTCACGCGCGAGCGCGAACGTCCGGCCAACGATAATACCCGTCGTGGTGTCACCGGACGTGATATCGGCGGACGAGGCGTCATTCCTCCTCCCGACGTCCGCGATCGCAACATGCAGCCCGTCCGTCTCCGTGACGATCTCGGCAGCAGCAACGGCGGCCGCAGCGGCACCACCGGTGTTAACGGCAACACCGGCAGCGAGAATGATCGTCGGGGCAATTTGAATAACTCCGGCCGCCCGGAGAACCGGGATCGTCCGGACCAGCCGCAGGAGCCGCGTGTTCAACCGACGGTACGGGGTGACGACCAGCGACCGGCGGAGCCTCGGGTAGTGGTCGAGCCGCGTCGTGACGAGCCTCGCCGCGTCGAACCGCGAACCGAGCCGCGTCGCGATGAACCGCGCGTCGAGCCGCGTCGCGACGAGCCACGCCAGGTTCAACCGCGTGTCGAGCCACGGCGCGAGGAATCGCGGCCCCAGCGCGAAACGCGGGCTGAGCCGCGGCAGTCGCCGCCACCGCCTCCGCCACCCGCTCGCAACGAACCGGAGGTGCGGCGCCGCAAGCCGTGAGTTGCAGACTCAAACCCGACGCGCCCGATCGTAGTCACAAACGATCGGGCGCGTTAGCTTTCGGTCCCTTTCCTCTATCTGGGGTAGCTGTGAATCATCCGCAACGCCTGCTTCGCTCCATTCTTGTGACACTGTCACTGCCGGCCGCGCTCGCTGGACAAGCACCCGCGAATAGCTCCGCGCAGCGCGCGGCGCAGACCATTACGACTCAGGACATCCGACGCCGAATCGGCATCATCGCCGATGACTCGATGCGCGGTCGCGACACGCCGAGTCCTGAGCTCGACAAGGTTGCCGCGTACATCGCCGGTGAGTATCGGCGATTTGGTCTCAAGCCCGCGGGCGACAGCGGAAGGTTTGAGCAGCGGTACTCGCTCGATCGCGTCCAGATCGTCGCGGAGAGCTCCGTGGCCTTTGTCCACGGCAGAGGTGACGCAACGCTCGCTTACGGCAAAGACTTTGTCTTCGGCGATAACCAGTTCGAGAATGGCGATTATGCGGGCGAGCTGGTACTCGTGTCCGGCCCCATAAACGGCGCCTTGCCCGCGGATACTGCGGCGCTGGCCGGCAAGATGATCATTCTTGCGACGGGGCCGCGCAATCGTGGCGAACGGCAGCGGATCCTTGCTTGGAAGCCCGCGGGAATCGTCCTGGCGAGCCAGGCGTCGGATTCAGTGTGGTCTCAATTTGTGGCCCGCACGTCGCGGCCCGGATTGCGCGATCCGAGCCGACTGGTTGGCCCGCCCTTGCTCATCGCCGTCCGGATCGGCTCCCTCCAGCCGCTGGTGACCCGCCTCGGCGCCGACTTCGCTGCGGCGCAGACCGCGGGCTCGTTTGCGGTGACGTCTCTGGGCGGTGCCCAGCTCCACGTGCACGCACGCATTCAACCCGTCGAGCGGAATTCCGCGCCCAACGTCGTCGCGATCCTGGAAGGCAGCGATCCGCAGCTGAAGAACGAGTATGTCGTCTTCAGCGCGCATATGGATCACATCGGCGTCGCGGGGCCGCGGGGCAGCGGCGGTTGTCGCGCACAGGGCGCGGACTCGATTTGCAACGGCGCTGACGACGACGGATCGGGAACGGCCGCGGTCATTGAGCTGGCCGAAGCGTTCGCGCAGCTCAAGCCGCACCCGAAGCGGTCGCTCATTTTTCTCAATGTGAGCGGCGAGGAGAAAGGGTTGTGGGGCAGCGCCTATTTCGCGGAGCATCCGTCCGTGCCTCTGCAGAATGTCGTGGCCGATCTCAACATCGATATGATCGGGCGGAACTGGAAAGACACGATTGTGGCAATCGGGAAAGAGCATTCGGATCTGGGCGCGACGTTAAATCGCGTGGCGGCGGCGCACCCCGAGCTCAACATGCACGCCATCGATGATATCTGGCCGCAGGAGAATTTCTATTTCCGGTCCGATCACTACAACTTCGCCAGGAAAGGCGTGCCCATTCTCTTCTTCTTCAGCGGCACGCACGCCGACTATCACCGGCCCGGTGATTCACCGGACAAGATCGACGCCGAGAAGGAGTCGCGAATCGCGCGGCTGATCTTCTATCTGGGTCTCGATGTCGCCGACGCGACGGCGCGCCCCAAGTGGAATCCCGACAGCTACAAGCAGATCGTCACGAGCCAGTAGCGCGGTAATCAGCCGAATGATCGGGTGGGGCGGCGCCACTGGCGTCGCCCCCGCTTCATAATGAATGTTTCGATGTTCCTACCCGAGGTAGCTGCGTGCGAGTGCTGGTCGTAGAAGACGACCCGGAGCTCGCCGGTTTGCTCCGCGACGGATTACGCGAGCACCGTATCGATCCTACGCTAGCGGCAAGCTTCGTCGACGGACGCGAGCAGGCGCTTGCGGGCGATTACGATGTCGTGATTCTGGACGTGCGCCTGCCGGGGGGGACAGGATTCGAGCTGTGCGCCGACCTGCGACGGAGCGGCGTCCACGTGCCGGTCCTCATGCTCACGGCTCTGGACGCGGTCGACGATCGGGTGCGTGGCCTCGCCGTGGGCGCCGATGATTATCTCACCAAGCCGTTCGCCTTCCGGGAATTAGTCGCGCGCCTTCAGGCGCTCGCCCGTCGTCGCGCGCTTGCCGTGACGCCGGCGGTGCTGCGCCTCGCGGATCTGGAGGTCGACGTGTTCTCCCGCCAGGTGCGGCGCAGTGGGCGGGCCATCACCCTCACCGCCAAGGAATTTGCGCTCCTCGAGTTGTTGCTGCGCCAGTCGGGACAGGTGCTCGATCGCGGCGCGATTACGGCCCACGTGTGGGACAACAATCACGATCCGTTTGCGAACGTGCTCGAGGTGCTCGTGCGGCGGCTGCGCAGCAAGATCGATGACGGCTTCGAGCCCAAACTCATT
>DASZNX010000329.1:0-3630 GCA_035551075.1 Gemmatimonadales bacterium
GCTTGAGCCCGATCGCGAGCTGCTGATCGGGGATGCGAGGGAAGTCCTCGATGCCGCTATCGCTCATGAATGCTTTGAAGCCCACGACACCGCGCTGATGGAGGCTCTGGAGAGTGTCGAAGTCGTGGAGGTTGTCGGGGATGAGGCCACCCCACAGACCGAAGTCGACCACTGCTTTTTGGGAGGCGAGACTCAATTTCGCGTCGAACGCTTCGCTGGTCGTCGTCGGCGGGTGGGCGTTCAGCGGCATCTCGAGCACGGTGGTCACGCCGCCCGCAGCGGCGCCGCGGGTCCCTGCTTCCCATCCCTCCCAATCGGCGCGGCCGGGTTCGTTGAAGTGAACGTGCGCGTCTATCACTCCGGGCAGAACGATCAGCCCGGTTGCATCGACAGTCTCGCCTTCGTCACGGACCTCAGTGCCAATCGCGGAGATCACACCGTCTTGAACTGCGATGTCCGCCGGGCGCTGGCCAGTGGGGAGGATCACGGTGCCCCCACGGATTACGAGCAAGTGTTGCTCACCCCACCTCTTCTATAAGGATTTCTTGAGCCCCCTCCCAGAGAGTGAGTCTGCCGATTTCTGGTAGGTTTTCTTGCCCCTGTGTAATGGTTGCGAAATGATTCCCCGCCAATTGTCCCACCTTGCTCGCAAACAGCGTCGATCCATAGGGAAACAGCAGCTCTGTTTCGCTGATTCCGCCCGGATACAACAGCAACATGCCCGGAGACGGATGGCTCGTATGGTTTTCGAAATCGAGTCCCAGCTTCCGCTCGCCCATCGGAATCCATGTTGACTCGCCGCTCCAGCGGCAGTGGACTATCTTGGATTTGAGCGGCAGCATTTTCCGAATCACAGCCACCGTTTTGGGCGCGGCCTTCTCCTCGAGCCGCGCCGTGAACGTCAGAGGTCCCACTCGGATCTTGAGCATGCCCAACACTAACCGTCCGACGATTTCGACGCACGTCCTCGACACGACACGCGGTGAGCCGGCCGCCGGCGTCGCGGTGACAGTCTGGCGTCTGAGTCACAACCAAGAGATTGCTCAGGGCACCCGCGAGACCGACAAGGACGGACGCATTGGGAATGCGATGGACGGCCTGCTCGCCGCCGGCACATATCGCATGTCGTTCGACGTCGGCGCCTACTATAAGAAGAAGGGGACCGACCCGGCCTTCATGCAGCGTTTCACGCTCGATTTCGAGATCACCGACGCGCGCCGCTCCTATCACATTCCGCTCTTGATCTCGCCGTATTCCTGCTCGACATATCGGGGCAGCTGAACACCGTGCGCGGTACGCGGTGAGCGGTGCGCGGGAAGACTTGCCCGCCCGCCTGTTCGAGCGTGCGGGTCCGTTGTTGGACCGGCTGCGAACCGCCGGTCCGTACCCCACCGGCCGTGCGGTGATCGATCGCGCCCGCCAGATCCTGCCCGCGATGTCGGAAGCCGAACAGATCGCCGTCATCAACGCACACCCACGCATCGGCGAGCAGCCGGAACGGGTGAAAGCCCAATCGGCACACTCGTTTCGAGAGCAGGGATATGATCGCGACACGACGCCTCCGGAGGTGTTCTTGCGCCTCGCGAATCTGAACGAAGAATACGAGCAGAAATTCGGCTTTCGGTTCGTCGTGTTCGTCAATCGCCGTCCCCAGCAAGCGTTGATTCCCGTGCTCGAAGCGCGACTGCGCGGCTCGCGGGACGAAGAGCGGCGAACGGCATTGCGCGAGATTCTGGCCATCGCGGAGGACCGGCTGAAACGGGAGGAGGAGAAGTAATGGAGGGAATGACGCGAAGGGCGTTTGCCGAGCAGTTGGCGCTGGCAGTGGCTGCTCCTTATTTCCTGGATGACATCCCGAGCCCGCCACTCCATCCACAACAACCACAGCAACAGCAACAGCAAGAACCGTCGGCTCTCGCCAAGGCACTCGCGCAAACGATCAGCCTCCGCTATCCCGACCGGCTCTCCGCTGATGATTTGACCACGATTACGCGCGGGATCGACAACCGGTTGCGGCAAATCGAACGGCTATATCAAACCGCGCTGACGAACGCCGACGAACCGGACTTCGTCTACTCCGTCTACCGCGGGGCTGACTGATGGCTCGCGCTTCCGATGATCTCGCATTCGCGTCCGTCGCCGAGCTGGGCCGGTTGCTGCGGCAGAAGAAGACGTCGGCCACGGAGCTGGCGAAGTATTTCCTCGATCGGTTGGAGAGCATCGGTCCCCGGTTCAACGCGGTCGTCACCGTAACGCGCGAGCGCGCGCTCGCGGAAGCCACCCAAGCGGACGCGGCGATCCGGCAGGGCAAGTGGCGCGGGCCGCTGCACGGCATCCCGTTCGGCGTGAAGGATCTGATCGCGACCAAAGGCTATCCCACGACATGGGGCGCCGAGCCCTACCGGCAGCAGACCCTGGACGCCGACGCGACCATCGTCGAACGGCTGGGAGCCGCTGGAGCGGTGCTCGTCGCAAAGCTCGCGATGGTGGAGCTGGCCGGTGGGATGGGATACAACCAGGCGAATGCGTCGTTCACCGGGCCAGGCAAGACGCCCTGGAATCCGAACTACTGGAGCGGCGGCTCATCGAGTGGACCGGGCGCGGCGGTTGCCGCGGGCCTCGTCCCATTCGCCATCGGCTCCGAAACGTCAGGCTCGATTCTCACGCCCGCCGCGTATTGCGGCGTCACCGGCCTCCGGCCGACATACGGTCTCGTCAGCCGGCACGGCGCGATGGCGCTCGCGTGGACGATGGACAAGCTGGGGCCGCTGGCTCGATCTGCCGAGGACTGCGCGCTGGTGTTACAGGTCATCGCGGGAAAGGACGCGAAGGATCCGTCTTCCGTCTCCCGCGGATTCACGGCACCACCCGCACAGGCGGTTTCCAAAAAGCCGGGGACGAAATGGAAGGTCGGAATTCCCAAAGGGGCCGACAAGGACATTCAGGCTGAAGTCGCCACGAATTTCCGCGCGGCATTGAAGGTCCTCGAGGATCGTGTGGAGCTGATCGAGGACGTCGAGCTCCCCGATCTTCCGTACGGCGCGGTCGCCGGGCTGATTATCGCCGCCGAAGGTGCCAGCGCATTCGACGACCTGTTGAAAGACGGGCGCCTTTCGCAGCTCACGGCGCCCGAAGATCGCACGGGCGGCTATGGCGCGTTCGCGATCACGGCTCCCGACTATCTGCGCGCGCTGCGGGTGCGGCGGCCCATGCAGCGTGCGCTGGACGAATTCCTCAAGCGGTTCGATGCGCTCGCCGTGCCGACCCGCACGACCGTCGCGACGCCCATCGACAAGCCGTTCCGCGATGGCTGGCCGGGCGTGACGGGCGGGGCCAACGTCATCGGACCGACGAACGTGGTCGGCGTGCCGGCAATTTCGCTGCCCAATGGCTTCGGCGTGCAGGGACTGCCGACCGGACTCAGCTTCACGACGCGCGCGTTTGATGAGGGGAAGCTCGTCACGCTGGGACGGCTGTATCAGAGTCGCACCGACTGGCACCAACGCCGGCCGTCACTCACCTAAGACATGTTCGCCCTGCTCAAGCTCATCCAATCTCTGTTTGGGGCCCTGCACTCCGAGGGCACCGAGGGGCAGCTCGCGGCCGGCATCGTTCTCGGCTCGTTTCTCG
>DASZNX010000330.1:0-2877 GCA_035551075.1 Gemmatimonadales bacterium
GGTGATCCAGGTTCAAGCGGAGGTTGCGGCGCGTGTAGCCACCGAGCCCGAAGATCACGCCCTGGTTGCGGGTATTCTCGAACGAAGCGTTGAAGTTCGTCGGACCGCGGCGCTGGCCGAGCGAGATGTACTGCGTCGCGAACGGGCCGGTTTTTACCATCGCGTCCCAGTGATCGTAGTAGACGGTAAAAGGATTGTTCGCGATGCCGTCTGCCTTTGTGATCCGGCCACCTTGCTTGGTCAGGCAGTAGTTGTTCACCGGATCCACGGTATTGGTCGCTTTGAGTGAGACGCAATGGCCGGGACTGGACTCGATTTCCCACGCGTGGTGATGCGAGAACTGCATCCGCGAGGGCATTTGATTGGCGCCGGCCTCGGCTCGCACCGTCACTTGCAGCGCGCCTTCCGGCATCGTCGTGCCGCGCTTGGTGAAGATCTGCACCACGCCGTTGGCGCCGTTCGAACCGTACAATGACGACGCCGCCGCTCCTTTGATGATCTCGATGCGCTCGACGTCCTCTGGCGCGATGTCCGCGATGCCGTAGCGCGCAATCACGCCATCGACGATGTAGAGCGGATCCTGGCGGCCGGAGATGCTGGTGGCGCCGCGTAACCGGATCGCGGGCTCACTGCCCGGCGCGGCGGACTGCGGGACGAAGCGCACGCCCGCGATCTTGCCCTGCACGCCTTCCAAGGCATTAGCGCCGGGCACGGCTTTCATCTGGTCTTCGTTGACCGTGCCGATTGTGAATCCCAGCTTGCGCTTGTCGGTCGCATCGGCAACGCCGGTCACGACGACTTCCTCGAGCCGCAGGGGATCGGCCTCGAGCGAGAAGTCCTGAGCCTGCTCACCGGGTGAGAGTGTGATCGTCACGGACTGCGGTTTGTGTCCGATGTAGCGCGCCGTCAGCAAGACCTGTTGGCCGTGCACGGCGGAGGCGCCTACAGTGAGAGTGTAAGTCCCGTTCGCGCCGGTGACAGCGCCCAAGTTCGTGTTGGCCACGATAACGTTGGCGCCGCCGAGCGGCTCGCCAGTGCGGGCGGTGACGCGACCCCGGATGACGGCATCCTGGGCCGCGAGTGGCGTGAAGATGAAGCAGGCAATCGCTGCCAACCTCAGTACGCGCATAAGCTGCCTCTTTTGTGGAGAGGAAAACGGTAGGAACGGCCCTTCGCGGAACGACGGCAATGCAACGTAACCGACCCCCTTGGTCCACGCCCGCTGGCCGGACGTGACGGCACAACAGACTTCGGGAGTGCAGATGGCCCCTACTGGCGCCCGTACTCCATTCTACCTTCTATTAGGTGTACCGCCAGAGGACATTTTGTGAGAACCACGCGCCAGGCCCATCTTGGAACGGTCCTTCTTGCCGCCGTCGGTTTTGGCCTCCCGACAGCCGTCCGGGCCCAGTCACAGCTCCACGGGCGCGTGATCGACAGCGAGCTGGGCGACGCCATAGTGAACGCGCTCATCCGAATCGGGAAGGACACTACCGTCGTCGCGAGGGCCGATTCGCAGGGCTTCTTCATTATTAATGGGCTGAAACGGGGTGAAATCACCCTCATTATTCGGGCCATCGGCTATGAACAAGGCGAATTCAAGCTGTTCATGCCCGATTCCGGCCAGGTGGTGCGGCAGTTTGCACTCGACTTCAACGGCGTGATGCTGCCTGCGGTCGTCGTCCAGGCGCGCGCTGAGGTCCTGTCGCCCCGATATACCGACTTCGAGCGCCGGCGCCTGCGCGGGCTCGGGGCATACATGCGATGGGATGAGCTCAAGGCGAAGAACTACAGTACCGTCGGCGACGCGCTCCGCACCATACGGGGCGTCCGCGTCGAGTGCGATCAATCGCGCTTCGAGTGCTACGCGGTCATGGCGCGCTCCCCGAACTGCCATCCAACGTGGTACATCGACGGCATCCAGGTTCATTCGTTCGAGGAGAACACGCCGATCCGTGACGTCTACGGCATCGAGGTGTATCGCGGCTCCGGCGAGATTCCCGCGGAGTTCGCCGGCTCCACCGCGGGGTGCGGTGTCATCGTGATGTGGACGAAATCACGGCCCTACCGGTGAGGTCGTCACCACAATGCCCTGGAAGGTGACCGACCGCGGCGCGATCACCCCCAACGTGAGCGCAGTGATGAGGAGATCCGGCCAGCGACTGCGGACGTTGACGCGCAGGTTAGCGATCCGCGCGCCGGTGCCCACCTGACCCGCCAGGATGTCCTCGGCGTTGGGTTCCGAGACAGTGGTGAGCCCCCACAATAAGTAGACAGGGTGCTTGGTGACCTTGAATGGCGTGCCCTGTGGCGGACTTTGCGCCGATTCCGCGAGCGACGTCGGGACGCCCAATTCGGTCGCGTCGATCGTCAGGGCGCAGCCACACACCGTGAGGGCCAAACCCGCCAGGCCCGCGCGCGCAGCACGATGAATCAGAGAATTTCTCCTGGGAAGACAAGGGGCGCGCCGCGGGGTACGGCGCGGCGGCGCGCCCCAAAAGCTACTGCCATGCACTACAGACCGGGAGCGTTCAGAGCGAAATGCGCCCCGATGCCGAAAACCCCGCCAGTGCTGCCGCCATTCAACTTCTCTGAATCATAGGCGAGATGAACGCCGAACATCCCAAAGCCCAGATTGGCGCCCAACACCCACCCCACATTGGACTCGGTTGACCCGCTAGAAGGGGTATGCCAGCGATTCGAAACTGATAGATAGGGCTCGATGCTGAGCCCCGGCGTCGGCACGTTCACGCTGATGCCGGCGCCCAGGAACATGTTGCTCATCTTTGGGTAGGTCGCGGTTCCGGAGGTGATCGCGCTCGCCGTGCCCGCACCGGCCTGGATGTTGAGGGCCACCGGCATGAGGCTCCCGCCGAT
>DASZNX010000331.1:0-2348 GCA_035551075.1 Gemmatimonadales bacterium
GCGGGAGCGATCTATGGCGCGCGACACAGCTTCAGTCCCCGGCTGGGGTTCTCGACCGTGCTCAAGGGCGCGACCTTCGTCGCGAGCTGGGGGCGGTTCTCAGAAGCTCCCGATTTTCAGTATCTCGTCGATGCGGCGTTCGACGACACGCTCCGCACCGGCCGGTTCCGGCGCGGCAATCCGAATCTTGGCTTCGAAGAGGCCACGCAATACGAGTTCTCGTTGCGGACCAGGCCGTCCGCGACGACGACGCTCCGGATCAACGTCTTCAACAAGCTGCTCGACGGCATGATTGCGTCGGTGCCGCTCGGCGTCGATCCCGACTCGTCGATCTTTGGGAATCTCGACTACGGCGATGTAAAAGGCGCGGAAGTCATCGCCGAGCGGCCGTTGCGCGATGGTTGGGGTGTGCACGTCTCGTACACGCTGCAACAGGCCCAGGCGACCGCGAGCAATGCATTCCAACTGACACGGCGCATCCGGATCGAGCCCGGTGGAGATACGATCAATCCGGCGCGCGTCACGTTCCCGCTCGATTATGACCGGCGCCACAGTCTCGTCGTAATCGGGCAGGGGCATGTGTCACGCGAGGCGGGCCCGCGGATTGCCGGAAAGCCGGTATTCGGCGGATTTGAGGCCGCAGCGATCGTTCGCGTCAGCTCCGGCCTGCCGTACACGATGACGAATATGACGGGAGATAGTCTGATCGGATTGCCGAACAGCCACCGCCTGCCGATGCAATCGACCGTCGACATGTTGTTGCGCCAGCCAATCCGCTTGTGGAGCGGGCGGTGGCAGGGAAGCATCTACCTCGATGTGCGCAATCTGCTCAATCGCAAGAACATCGAGGGTGTGCGTCGCGAGAGCGGACAACCCAATCTGACCGACTCACAGATTCAGCAGCTGGCGGAGTCGGCATACGCGGCGCATCCCGAAGCGATTCCGTACGAGTCGCCGCGCTATCGCTCCTACGCGGACCTGGACGGGAACGGACTCATCGAAGGACGAACGGAGCTGTTTCCGCTGTTCCTGTCGGCCGCGCGCGACTACGCGCAGCCGTTGTTCTCATACGGGCCGCCCCGCCTCTTCCGCATCGGCGTCGAGCTGCTGTTTTAGTCCCTCGAGCATGTAACCGGCAGCGACGCCTCCCACCACCATCAACAGGCCGAGCCAACCGAGTCCGGTGAGGCGCTGGCTGAAGAGCAGGAGCGCCAGCAATGACCCCACGACCGGTTCGATCGTCGCGGCGACCGAGGCGGGCGCGGCCTCGATGCGCTTCATCGCTCCAAAGAAGAGCAGGTTGGCGGCGATGACGGAGCCCGCGGCGAGTCCCAGTAAGCCGCGCCAGGCCGCGCCCGACGGTGGCAAGGCGGGCGGCCGGCCCCAAATCAGCAGGGCAATCCAGATGAGCACGACTCCGCCGATTGCTTCGAGGAACAAGACTTTCACGACGCCATAACGCGGCGCTGCCCAGCGTCCCATGAGTGACGTAAGCGCGTAGCTGAGTGCCGAGAGGAGGCCGCCGGCGATTCCGGCCGTGAGACCCATGCGGGCCGCCTCCGCGCCGGCGTTGCTGCCGCCGGTCACGGTGAGTGCGACGCCGATCATAACGAGGAACGCGAGAGCCACGCGCGTCGGTGTGAGCGCCTCTTTGAGAATCACGCGCGCCAGAATCGCGACCATTACGGGGGCAGTGTAGAGCAGGGCCGCGGCTCCCGCGACGCCGACGCCCGCAATCGCGTACTGGTAGGCGATCTCGAAAAGCGCGACCATTGCGCCGCCGCCGAGTCCGACGATGAGCCATCCCCGCCGATCGGCACGAAACAGGTCACGGCGGAACAGGATGCCCCAGACCGCCAGTGCGATGGTGCCGATCAGGACGCGCCAGAATCCGATGGTGTTTGCGGGCATGAGACCGTACAAACCCGTCGACAACGGTCCCGTGGTGCCCCAGGTAGCGCCGGCGCCGAGCGCGCACAAGTAACCGATGATGCGACTGCGGGATTGTGATGCGCGGGGTTCGGTCACGCGCCCAAGTTGTCGGTCGTCAGTTCTCCGCGCAACACGGTCACGGCTTGCCCGCCGATCTTGATCCGATCACCGACGACGCGCAGCCGAAGCTCGCCGCCGCGCGGCGACGCCTGAAACGCCACGAGCTCCTTCCTGCCGAGCTTAGCGCTCCAATACGGGGCAAGCGCGCAGTGCGCCGATCCGGTCACGGGATCTTCGGGCACACCGGATTGCGGCGCAAAGAAGCGAGACACGAAATCGTATTTGCTTCTCTCATCCCCACGACTCGTGACAATCACCCCGCGTGCCGGCAGGCGAGCGATCGCAGTCATGTCGGG
>DASZNX010000332.1:0-15275 GCA_035551075.1 Gemmatimonadales bacterium
GTGGTCTGCATACCTACGCACGACGTACCACGCACCACGTACGGGTTTTGCTTACATGCTGCTGCGGGGCTGCGCCGTCGGCGGCAGGATGCCGTTCAGGCGCAGGTAATTCGCTTCCTGGCTGTAGTGATCGGCCCAGTCGCCGACCGTGATGAACATCGCGGCGGCAATCGTGAAAGGCCGGGGGCCGAAGAGTTGGATCTGCTGACTCAGCTTCGAGTCGTCCAGCTTCGCAAACGCCTGTTCGCAGAACTGGAACGTCTCCTTGAGCCGCGCGACGAGTGCATCCTTGCCCGCGGTCGTATCGGCTGCGGTGGCACGCGGCGGGGCCGTCACCCCGGAGACCTTGCCACAGAGGAGATCGTTCCCCTCGTTCGCGAGATGCACTTGGATCTGCGCGAAGCTCATCTGCGCAGGGGTGGGACGATAATTGTACTTTTCGGCCGGCATCGCCTCGGCAGCCGCGACCAGAATGCGCGCGTACCGCTGCTCGGCCATCCGCAGCGCGTCAGTGACCGGATTGGTCGATGCGGCGGGGGCGGGGGCGGTGGCGGCGGGGGCGGCAGCCGGTGGTGCGGGCTTCGCAGCCGGTGGGGGATTTGTGGCCTGTGCGACGAGCACCGCGGGAAGCACGGTACCTGCCAGCGTCAGGAGACAGGATCGAACCTGCATGGTACACCTCCAATGAAAGGAAATGTCAGTAACTGCGCCTGAATCCGAACGGATCCAGCGGGCGCATTGTCGCGCGGCAAATCCGGCCGCTCTCTTCGGGTCGTACCGGCCCCCCAGCGCATCGATGAGAGGCCTCATCGCTCACACCGAAATTCGCGTTAATCACAGGCGCGTGCACGGCGAGCAGGAGGAACGGAAGAAGGCTCACTGGCTCAGATGGTCGCCGAATCAAGTCGCAGCGCGCACGAGCACTGCATCACAGCATGCTCGCTTGCATTGGGGAACACGTGATAGTACATCGCTACGACCATCGGAATGAAGACGATGGTGTTGTAGAACAGGTGCAGCTCGAGCCTGGGGATGAGCAGCTGCAGGATACTGGTCGGAGCAGCCGCCCCAAACAACGTCCGGCCTACGATCACCTGACCCTGTAGTAACGCGTGCTCGAAATGATGCCAGATCTGGATGATCAACGCCGCCAGCCACCACACCCGCGACCGCCCGACAAAACCGGGCAAGAAGAGCCACAGTCCGACCAGCATGATCAGCGCGTAGCCGTAGTGCAGTACTTCTGAATGAACAAGCCAGGGAAACGCCTGCCCCAGGACGCCTCGCGCCTCATGCATGGGCCATTTGAGCACGTATACCTGATAGGCCTGCGCCAGATGCTCGACCCAGTGCGCCAGGACGATGACCATGAACGTCTGCAGGGCGCGCTCGTGCCACTGCGTATTGAGCTTGGTGCGGAGACTGGACAACGTCAGCTCTTCTTTCTGAGGATCCTGCGCTGATCGGCGAGGATCCTCCTTTGGTTGCGTAACACGGAGTTCAGTCGGGCGGGAAATGATAGCAGCCTTCCCACGGTTCTCAACTGCGCGTGGACCGCGGCTCTTCACCCGGCCAATACCGAGTCGGATCGGGCGGCCAGCCATGGCTTGCCAAGAGCGCGTCAATCTTGTCGTGTACGGGCGGATACCGCGCAGGCGGCTTACCGCCGGCCGCGATCAGCGCCTCGATAATCGGAACCTGAGCGTCCGCATCGCCGCGATGCGCTTGCCAGAGGGCGGCACCGAACACCGGACCGTTCTCTGTCATGATGTCGGACTTGGCGCCGCGTTCGAGCAGCAAGCGCACGACCTCGAGATGACCGCCCAGGATCGCGTAGAACAGCGCG
This sequence comes from Gemmatimonadales bacterium, assembly GCA_035551075.1. GTDB lineage: Bacteria > Gemmatimonadota > Gemmatimonadetes > Gemmatimonadales > GWC2-71-9 > 20CM-2-65-7. The sequence continues at coordinate 1,847 of DASZNX010000332.1, forward strand.
GTCCGGCCGTCGTTGTGATGGCCGTCGACGTTTACGCCGCGATCGAGCAGAAACTTCACGATCTCGAGCCGTCCGTACCCCGCCGCGTACCGCAGCGCCATCTCGCGCCGTGGGGCTTCCGCGACATCGACGAGCTGCTGCACGACATCGAGCCGCCCGATTCCCGCTGCGCCGATCAGACCGACGCGCCCGCCGCGGTCGGCCAGATACGCAGCCGCTTCGGGGCAGCCGTTGGCGAGGCAGGCGTAGACCGCATCGCTGCCTTTTCCGGCCAGATCGGGATGCTCGATCTGCGCGCCATGCTCGAGCAGGACCTCCATCACTGGGATTTGGACGCCCGCCTCTCGCGGCGGAGTACTCGTTGCCACGAGCCCGAGCGCCGTGCAGCCGCCACCGTAGACGTTTGCTTCGGCTTCGACGTCCGCGCCAGCGTCGAGTAGCAGCTTGGTGATCCGTGCGGCGTTCGGCGGCGATTTCTGGCGATAGCTTTCGACGCCGTTGGCCGAGACGTAATGGAGCAACGTGGCGTTGTGCTCGCGCGTGGAGCGCGCACGTATGAGGTCAGGCTTGTGGCGCAAGAGCTCGCGCAGCGTCTGCTCGTCACCGCGCACGATTGCCTCGGCGGCGGCTTCGAACGCTGCGGCGCCCGTCCCGGTGTGCGCCAAGGCTTCCAGGTGCGACACGAACGCGGCCCACGTGGTAAAGCCATGCGAGTGTGCCAGCACGAACTGCGCATCGGCGAGCACACAGCTGCGATCGACCCGCCGGAGCGCGCGGATCGCGAACTCTTCGACGCCGGCCGCCGCGCGATCGATGTGCCGCTTGTCGGAGCCGGCAAGGAGCGATGCCATCCAGCGATCGGCCCACCGGGCGATTTCGCGGGTGCCGGCGGCACAGGCCTTGACCAGGTCCTTGGCCAGTTTCTTGTACTGCTCGATGCTGGGACTGGATGGCAGCGGTAATGCGTCCTGCGGATTCGGAAACATACGAAACTCCTCTCAGTGCACGCCCGTGGTCCGCGTCTTTCGGGCTGAAAGAAGTTCGTAGCTCGATTGTGACTGCAGTTGGGTGGGCACGGCCCTTTCCGCGGACTGGATGCGCCCCGAGCGCAACGGGAACGCTAGCGTCCGGTCCGCGGAAAAGTCAAATGGCAATCACGGAGTGCCCGGCGTGACCGTGAGATTACGAAAGTGCCCGATCGTGCCGGGTCCGATCCACAACGCGATGCCACCACGAGCGCTCGCCCCCGATTTCACGTCATTGACGATGAGGACCGGTTGCGGATTGTCGTTGACGTACAGTCGCGCATGGTCTCCGCGGACTTCGATCTTGATTTTGGTCCACTGGTTGGGAACGAGATCCGCATAGGACTCGTACCGGCCGGGTGTTTCCTGCCGCAGCCGCGACCACGTGTAATCGGGATGCGAGATGTACTGCGTCGCGTGATTGCGGCGCTCCTGATCTTCCGCGCGCCCATTAGTGGGGCGCAGGTAAAAGGCGTCATACGTCCGCATGTCCGGCTGGACGCGAAAGGCGATGCCGACAAATCCTCGTGCTCCGGTGCCGGCATTGGGGGCAGGGGCACCGGCTATTTCCGCCTCGATCACCCCGCTCGAAAAATCGAGCCCCTCGATGATCGCCAACGGCTCCAAGTCCACGCCCTCAACGCGACCGCGCTGCGCGAGCTGCTGCTGCTGTTCAGGTGTCAGGCTCTGCATGCGACGCGTGAGCTCTTCGGCCTCGGTTATCCGGACTCCGCGTTTCCCGTCCAGTGTGACGGCTTCAACGGTCACGTTGTGCGATCGCAGGCCGGCTGCTGATTCGAGCGGAAAATTTCGCGTCTGCTGAGATGACACACTGCGCGGTGATACGAGAATCATCAGTGCAATTACTGCGGGTCGCATACGTGAGCCTCCCTGGCTTAGAATTAGCACCACCTCCAGACGCGAGCTGCCTGTGATCGACCGTCGAGCCTTCCTGCAGGATGCCACCGCTGCCGTCGCTGGATTGACTCTGCCGTCCCTGGCGTCTCTGCCCTACGTGTGGACCCGGCAATCTGATCTCAGCCCCATCTTCGCCCAGATCGAAAAGCGCCATGACGAAGCCGTGCAGCGACTTCAGACCTGGATTCGCCAGCCGTCGATTGCGGCCGAGAATCGCGGCATGAACGAAGGATGCGAGCTGACGATGCAGATGCTGCGCGAGGCCGGCTTCCAGCAAGTCACGAAGGTCCCGAGCGACGGCCAGCCGGGCATCTTCGCGACGCTGGACGCCGGTGCGCCGAGGACACTCGGCCTCTACTTCATGTACGACGTCAAACAGGTGGATCCCGCGGAGTGGTCCTCCCCGCCGTGGGACGCCGCCCTCGTGGACAAACCGGGACTCGGCAAAGTCCTCGTCGGCCGTGGAGCGGTAAACCAGAAGGGCCCCGAGGCCACCTTCCTGGCCGCGCTCCACGCCATCCGCGGCGCCAATCGCAAGCTCCCCGTCAACCTCGTGCTGGTTGCTGAAGGCGAAGAGGAGATTGGCTCGCCCCACTTTCCCCAGATCGTCCGCCGCCCCGAGGTGCTGGAGCCGCTCAAGAACGTTGTCGGCATCTTCATGCCCACCGCCGCGCAGGGACTCGACGGGGAAGTCACGATCACGCTCGGCGCCAAGGGCGTAATCGAATGCGAGCTCGTCTCGAGCGGCGAAAAGTGGGGCCGCGGGCCCAGAGCCGATATTCACTCGAGCAATAAGGCGCGCGTCGACAGCCCGGCGTGGCACCTGGTGGAAGCCCTCGCGTCGCTCGTCACTCCAGACGGCAACGATCCAGCGATAGACAATTACACCGACAAAGCGCGTCCCCTCTCGGCCGACGGGAAAGCCATGATTCAGGCCGCCGCGACGCGCATGGATGAGAACGCCGCCAAGAAGTTGCTCGGGGTGGAGCACTGGGTGCATGACGTGAGCTGGACTGAGGCGCTCGAGCGCCTGATGGCACGCCCCACCGTCAACATCGAAGGCCTGGTGGGCGGCTACACCGGCGTAGGCGGTAAGACGATCCTGCCCCATCGCGCAGTTGCAAAGCTCGATCTGCGTCTTGTACCCGATATGACCGCGGGGGATTCGCTCGAAAAGCTGCGAGCGCATCTCGCCAAGCGCGGTTTCGGCGACATCGAGGTCAACATGACGGGCGGCTACGACCCGACGAGCACCCCGCGCGATGCGATGGTGATTCGCGCGCAGGAAGCCGTCTACCGGCGATCGAAAATCGAACCCATTCTGCTGCCGCGAAACGCCGGCTCGTGGCCCGGTTACGTGTTTACCGGCGAGCCATTGAAGCTCCCCGCCGGGCATTTCGGGTTGGGGCATGGGAGCGGCGCCCACGCGCCCGACGAGTACTACGTCATCGAGTCGACCAATCCGAAGGTGCAGGGCATCGACGGCGCCGTGCGCTCGTACGTCGAATACTTGTTTGAAGTAGCGCGCACAAAGTGAGATCGCGCGGGCTCCTACTGGCTGGTACGGCGGGCGCGCTGCTGTTTGGCGCGCCTTCCGCCGGACACCAGAGATCAGCCCGCGAGCCTGACTTCTTCCCATTCGCGGTTTGGTATTCGGGCGGCAAGGCGCGCGCGCCGATGCTCTCGGCGCTCACCCCGAACTCGCGCGAGGAATGGCGGCGCGACCTCCAGCAAATCAAACAGCTTGGCTTCAACACGGTGCGCACCTGGGTCGAGTGGGCGGAGGCCGAGCCGCGCCGCGGCGAATACCACCTCGAGAACCTGCGGTTACTGCTCGAGCTCGCGCAGGAAACCGGACTCCGCGTCATGGTGCAGATGTATGTCGATGCCGCGCCCGATTGGGTCGGCAAGGCCTATCCGTACGCGCGATTCGTGACGCAAAGCGGAGTCGTGATCCCGTCCCAGGTCGCCCCGGGATTTTGCACCGACAATCCCGAGATCCGGCATCTGGTCGATGCGCTCTACAGCGCCGTGGCGCGCGTCGCCTCGCGCTATCCGAGCTTCTACGGCTGGGATCTGTGGAGCGAGCCGCACATCATCAACTGGGCCGAAATCGATTACGTCCCCAATGCGCAGTTCTGCTACTGCCGCGCGACCCAAGCGAGGTTTCGTGAGTGGCTGCGCCGGAAGTACGGGACGCTCGCCGCCCTGAATCGCGCCTGGCACCGCCAGTACGCGATGTGGAGCGACGTCGAGCCGCCGCGTTTCAGCACGATTCTCAGCTATACCGATTATCTCGATTGGAAGGCGTTCATATCCGACCGGCTCGCGAACGATCTCGCGGCGCGCTACGCCGCCGTGCGCGCCGGTGGATCGACGCACGTGATCACAGCGCACGCCGCGATTTCGTCGCTGTTCACGTCCCCGCACGCGGGCGAAGGCGCGAGCGACGATTTCCGGATGGCGGAGAAGGTCGATTTCTACGGCGTGTCGATCTATCCCAAACACAATCGTCCGGAGACGCACTGGCCTGTCTGGCAGCTGCTCGCGATGCTCGATTTCCAGCGCAGCGCCAACCGTCCGAATCAGGGCTGGTACATCGGCGAGCTGCAGGGCGGGGAAGGCAACATCGCGCTGTTGCACGGCGACCCGGTGACCGCCGCCGATCAGCGGGTCTGGGTGTGGTCCGCGATTGCGGCCGGCGCGCGCGCCATCAATGTGTACGCCTACTATCCGATGTCGTCGGGCTATGAATCGGGCGGCTACGGATTGATCAATCTGGACGGTACGGTCACCGATCGTGCTGCGTCCACCGGCGCGATCGGTCGCGTCGTCACCGCAAACCAGGCGCTATTCCTCGACGCTCGACCTGTCCCTGCACACATCGGTATTGTGTACAATCCTCTCGCGCAACTCGTCGGTGGCGCAGAGCGGCGGCAGGACTATCCTGAGGCGCTGCGGAACTCGTTGATCGGCTACTACCGCGCGCTCACCGAGGCCAACATTCCGGTCGATTTCATTCACCGCACCGAGCTCGAAACGGGCGACCTCTCGCGGTACGCCCTGATCATCGTGCCCTATCCCATCATGTTCACCCAGGCTGCCGCCAACGGGTTGAGGCACTTCGTAAAGCAGGGTGGTCACGCGGTCGCCGAGGCGCGGCTCGCATGGAACGACGAGCGCGGCTTTGCCGCGGAGGTCGTGCCGGGCGCCGGCTTGCACGAGGTATTTGGGGTGCGGGAGAAGCACGTGTGGATGCGGCGCGAGCCGATACTCGCGATCACCGGGAGCGATTCGACGGTCCCATTGACCGCGGGTCTTCATGCGTTGCGGGGTGCGCTGTACGCCAGCACCGTGGACGTGCTGGCGAAGGATGCGCGCGTGCTGGCGACGACCGATGGCGAGCCCGCGGTGGTCGCGTCGCGCTACGGCAAGGGGCAAACGTTGTTCATCGGCTCGTACATTGGGTGGGGCAATCAGCCCGATCAGCAGCGGGACAACACGGAGTTCATCCGGCGCCTGGCCGATTGGGCGGGCGTGACGAAACCCGTCGCCACGTCTCAAGACGGCATGACGCCGCCTCTGGTTGCTCGGCTGCACGAGGGAAAGCAGGGGTACGTGCTCTTCCTCGTGAATCACGATTCTGCCGGCCGGGATGCCGCGGTCTCGGTGAGCGTGCCGTCGGGGACGTACGGTCTCACCGACCTCACGACAGGCGCGACACGCTCGGCGACCTCGGAGGCCGGCGTACTGCGCTTCAGCACGAACGTCGGCGGCCGCGATGCGCAGGTGTGGTCGGTTAAGACCGTGCCCTAAAGGGCGTTCTAGTAGTTCGGTGTGTTATCCAGGAACGGCCGGTTCGTGGCTGTCGCGGATGTAATGGTGATGTCCCCTCGTGCGCCGATCGAGTACGCATGGCCACCGAACAGCGTCACGTTGGTGCGAATGGTTTTTTTGGTGGTCGAGTCAGGATAGCCCGCCGCGAGATCGTATATCCCCATCGGGACGGCCGTGAACGCTCCGGCGCTCTTGTAGGAGACGGGGCCCTCGATCAGCACCCACGCTGCCAACGTGTCGCCCGCAGGCCGCCGATAGAGGCTGAGCGGGTTGGCGTTGGCAATCGCGTGCACCAATCGGACCTGTGCGACGGTGTAGTCGAGCGCCGGCGGGGGATCTTCCACGACGAATCCATCGATCGTCTTCGCCGCGGCGTTATAGAAACCGCTCAGATACCACGAGTAGAATTTTCCATCCTCGATCGTGGCGGTGGTTGTGCCGATGGCCAGGTCCTTGTCCACGGTCGCGGCGATCTTCGCCGTGAGCGTATATGATGCCGGCGCGATGCTGGAATACGCGCCTCCGTTTCCGACACCGCCATAGGCGACCCCGGTCGTGGCCTCGGTGCCGGTCGCGGAAAGGATGGCTGTCATCTTGGTGGCATCGGCATAGAAGTTCACGCCCGGCGCATTCACGCCAAAGTTGAAGAATTTGATGCGGGATGCGAGCGGGGGACTGGTCGGTAGCACCTGCACCGTATTCTTGTCACACGCGCCGGCAATGGTCGCAGCGACCAGTAGGGTCGCTATCCAGGATCGCTTCGGGGAGGTTGTCATGGCTGAATGATCCACAGCTCTTTGGTGTGATAGTCGTCGGCCAGCCCGCCAATTGCGTCGAGCGCGTCGCGATTCCAGACATACTCCGAGTTGTACCGCGGGCGAATGCGCTGCACGAGCTTCCCGACATTGGCGGAGTACAGCGTGGTTGGCGGTGTGAAGCCGCGAAATACCTGAGTACCGCTGACCGGGTCCAAGTCGGTGTAATGATAGCGCCGCATATCCATCCAAATTTCGTCGTGCCCCCATCCCCAGAGCGCGATGTATTTCTGCGACATGATGTGTGACAGGGTCACCGTGGCCGGTACGATGTTGGTATCCGCCAGGAACCTCGCCTTTTCGGCCGCCGTGATCTGCGTCGGCGTCTGGCCGGCGTCGGTATTACGCGCGTTGACAAAGTCGAAGTGCGACGAGATCCCGTTGATGTACGCGGTGCGCGCGAGCGCCGCGTCGCCTTTATGCAGTGCGGCTTCGGCTTTGATGAACTGCAGCTCCGAGTACGTCATCACGGGAAGCTTGGACCGGTCGGCGAAGATGTAGCGCGACGGCAAGCCCAGGCCGTTGCTTCCGGTATAGCCCCAGAAATTCCGCGGCCGCTGGGGCTGTGTCAGCGCGCCGAATCCGGACAGGTTCACATCGACGCCCGTGTACTTCTGGTTCGCCGAATCGATGGCGAGCATCCGGCTCATGCGTGGATCGACCGCGTTTGAATCCGCCCCACCGCCGAACTGCGTGCCGTTCATCAACCCCACGATGAATTGCGTTTGCCGATAAAGCGGAATGTTGTTCCGGCTCGCTCCCCAGAAGTTGCAATCGGCGAAGTCGGTCGACGTGCATGGATACGCGAGCAGTGGGTCATCCACATTGCCGGTGAACGAGGAGTCGACCAGGGCAATGACCCGGTCCGGATTGTAGGACGCCTTGTTGGAAAAATGATTGAGGCTCAGCGCCAGCATCCCGGCCGCCAGTTTCAGCCATTTGGTGCGGTCACCATTGTAGATCTTGTCGCCCTGGCCCAAATATCCGGCATCCACGGCGCCGTCGGTCCGCTTCAGCAAGACCATCGCGCTGTCGAGCAGTCGCTCGACCTCCTGGTAGGCGTAGTCCTGCGGGTCGTAGTCGAACTTGGTCCGCGTCTGATCGATCGCCTCTTTGATGATGATCTCACCGTGCAGATCGGTGAGGACTTGCCAGCCCCAGGCTTTCAGGATCAGCGCCACGCCCAGCAGGTCCCACCGTTGCTCGGCTTCGGCCTTGGTGGTCATGTCGACGAGATTCTGACCTAGCGACCAGTACACGTCCCGCCACTGTTGCCCGCCGTTGTCGCTGCCGGGGTCGTAGCCCATTTTGCCCCAGCTTTGCGGTGGACTGAAGTTCGTCGTCGTCGAGTACCACTCCTGCGCATAGTGGCCGACAAAGCGTCCGTCGAACTGGGGAGACGTGACCATCCAGTGCAGCATCGGCGGAAGGTAGAGGTTCGCCGATACCGACTGCGGGCCATTCGGATTCGTGTTGACGTCGAGGAAGCTGTTGCAGCCGCCCGCCACGACGAGGACGGCGATCAGGAGCGCGCTGTATGTGGTTCGCATGATCAGAATCCCACGTTGATGCCGAAATTGACGGCGCGGGGCATCGGGAAATTGCCGAAGTCGATGCCGACGGCGCCCGAGCCGCCCACCGCCGCCGTGTTGCCGTTCACGATCGGATCGAGTCCCGAATAGTTCGTGATCAGGAACAGGTCGGTTCCCGTCAGATAGACGCTGGCATTCCGCGCGCCCAGCAGGCGACCGGGAATCTCGTAGCGCAGGGTCAGGTCTCTGAGCCGCAGCCAGTTGATGTCCTTCTCGATGTACAGCTCTTCACTCATGTTCGTGTAATAGGCCGTCTGCGAGCTCGGGATGATCACGATGTTGTTCGGCGTCGGATTGGCGCTGTTTTCCTTCCCGTCCCGGAGCACGCCGTCGATGACGCGCGGCTGATCGCGGTCGAGTGTTTCCATGCTCAAGCCGTGCGTCGTGAGATAGTGCTGTGTCGCATTGAAGACATCGCCACCCTTGCGGATGTCGAGCAGGAAATCGAGGCTGAACCGCTTATACCGGAAGGTGTTGCCGAGTCCGATGGTGAAATCGGGCTGGCGGTCGTAGCCCGCGTCGATGAATGTGGTCGACCGGATCGGCAGACCGGTGGCGGGATCGATCAACAACTTGCCCTGATTGTTCCGCAGGTAGAAGAACCCGGTGAGGGACATTGTCGAGAGTCCCGGCATCGTCCCGTTGCGCACGTTCCCATAGAGCCAGGTGTCCGAGACGTACGATTCGGGCAGGTTGTGCGGCAGGGAAGTCACGATGCTTCCCGCGCTGGTCCAGTTCATGATGACGTCCCATGAGAACGCGGGCTTCTGCACGGGCGTGCCGCGCACCGTCAATTCGAGACCGCGGCTCCGCGTCTCGGCGCCGTTCAGATTGAAGAGAATGAATCCCGTGCCGTAACTGCCGCGGATGTCGTTGACGATCTGATCCTGCGTGACGGCGCGATACGCCGTGGCGTCGAGTCCCAGGCGGTTGTCGAAGAACGACAGCTCGACGCCGCCCTCCACGGACTTCTTGAACTCCGGCTTGAGCGCGAGGTTCGGCCCCCAGAAGTCGTAGCCGTAGCCGCCGTATGAGGTCGTCTTGTACTGCAGCGCGGGCCGGTACGCGTAGGGGCGGGCGTCCTTGCCGACTGCGGCGTAGCCCAGTCGTGCCTTGCCGGTCATGAAGCGCCGGATGCCGGGGAATGCGTCCGAGAATACGAAACTGGTGGAGATGGATGGATAGAAAAACGAATTGCGCGGGTGCGGAATCGTCGATGTCCAATCGTTCCGCCCGGTCACGTTGAGATACCAATAGTCTTTGTAGTTGAAGACCGCCTGCCCGAACAGACTCACCAGCCGCCGCTGCTCGATGGTGGTCAGCGTCGATCGCGTTGACGTGTTATTCATCGAGATGAAGTTGGGATCCAGAAAACCGATACCCGTCTGGGCGTCGGTGCTCGACTTGAGGTCGCTGACCTGGTTGCCCACCAGGCCGCTGATCGACAGCGAGTTCGTGAGCGGATGGCTGTAGACGTTGAGGATCGTGAGCGCGTTCAAATTCCGCGTGATCACGTCCGCCTCATCGAGCAGGCCATTGAACGTGACGCCGATCGCGCTTTGCGGATCGCGCACGAGCTGGTTCTGGTTGGTGTAATTGTCGGTGCCGAGGTTGGCCTTGATGTTGCCCCACGAAAACGGCGAAATCACAAGGCCGACGTTGGCGAGCAAGCGGTTGGTTTTCGCGGTGATCGGGTTGCGTTCGACGTTGTAGTAGGGATTGTCGTTCTCCGCCGACGGCGCGAGCAACGTCAGGCGGCGCCGCGTACCGGCGGGCGTGAGGTAGTTCTTCGCATTGTCCGTCTGCGGCCACACCATGAGGCCAATCAGGGGACCAATATCGCCCTTGTAGATCTGATCGTTGGTCGTGTAGGTGTAGGTCATCGACAGATCGGTGGTCAGCCAGGAATTGATGCGTGCCTGGGATGCGCCGGTCACGTTGGCGCGATCGTAGCCCGAATTCGGAACGACACCGATCTCCTTGTCGAATGCCGTCGCCAGCCGGTAGTTGATCGTGTTATCCGTTGAACCGCCGCTGAACGAGACGTTGTAGTTCTGGCTCACTCCGGCTTGCAAAAATCCGCTGATATTGTCGTAGAACTGGGTGCCGGGAGCGTACGGCGCGCCGAAATACTGGAACGAGCTCACCGAGCCGTCGGTCGTCGTGGATGGACCATAGACCCGCTGTAGCTCCGGCTTGGCGCCCGTCTTTTCGATCCTCGTGCCGGCGCGCAGCTCCCACCCCCCACCGGCGTGCCCGCGCTTGGTTTTGATGACGATGGCGCCGTTCGCTGCGTCGATACCGTAGAGCGCCGCGGCCTCGGGTCCCTTCAGGACGGTGATCGTTTCGATGTCGTCGGGGTTCATGTCGGAGGCGCGATTGGAGAAATCGACGCCGCGATTGCTGAATGCGGTCGTGGAGCTTTTGTCTGACGCGAGCAGTCCCGTGTTGACCGTGCGGTTGTCCATCGGCAGACCATCGACGATGATGAGCGGCTGATTGCTGCTGCTGATCGAGCTCACGCCGCGGATGACGATGGACGTCGACGACCCGGGCACCCCCGACGTGCTCGTGACGTCCACGCCGGCAATGCGCCCGGGCAGGGCATTGAAGTAGTTCTCCCGCTGCGTCTGCGCGACCTCGGTCCCCCGGATGCTCTGCTGCGAGGTGCCGAGCGAGCGCTGCGTCGCGGTTTCACCCAGCGCCGTGACGACCACCGCGTCGAGATCCAGCGCCACGCGCCGGAGCTGGACGTTGATCACGTCTTCGGTGCCGACTACGCGCTCGACGAGCTGCGTGCCGATCAGCCGGAACTGCAGGGTCTGGCCGGCCTGGGCGGCAATCCCGTAATCGCCCTGGTTGTTGCTCGTTGTCGTGGTCGTGGTGCCTTTGACGGCGACCGTCACGCCTGGGAGCGGATTCCCTTGCTCGTTCGTGACTTTTCCGGTGATGGTTCGTTGCTGGGCGAACGCCGGCTCGCTCCCGAACAGGAGCAGCAACAACGCGAATGCGATTTTTTTCATAATGCGACGGCTTCGAAGGAAGAGTTGCGGTGATGTTACCGCGCTGTTACGCAGTCGGCAAGGTAAGACGTGTTAGGAGGTCGGCTCCTTCTTGCGCCGGGTCTTTTTTTCGGGCGACGGCTGCTGCATCGCGCCCGCGACCACGACCTGATTGCGACCCGAGCTCTTGGCCTGATACATCGCGGCGTCAGCCGTCGCGATGAGCTCCTCGGGGGTGTCGCCGCCGTCGGGGTACTCGGCCAGGCCGATGCTCACAGTCAGCTTGCCCTCGCCGAGGTCCTGGTCCGCAACGCGCGCGCGGATCCGTTCCGCAACGAGCGCGGCCGTCGCGATGGGGCACTCCAGCAGCATCACGACGAATTCCTCGCCGCCGTAGCGGGCCACGCAGTCGACCGCGCGAGTCGTCCGGCGAAAGACTTCCGCGATCTTGACCAGGGCCGCATCGCCGGCGAGATGGCCATGCGTATCATTGTACTGCTTGAACTTGTCGACATCCGCGAGCAGCACGGTGAACGCGCGCCGCTGGCGCCGGGAGCGCTGGACTTCGCTCGCCAGCGTGCCCATGAGGTGGCGGCGGTTGTAGAGGCCCGTCAATGCGTCGGTGAGCGACAGCTTCTCCAGCTCACCCTGACTTTCCTTCTCCCGCAGCCGCGCCACGACCGTATTGAACGCGCGCGTCAGGTAGCCGACCTCCCCGCTCGAGCCCGCCGGAAACTCGGCTGATAAGTCGCCCGCAGCAACGCGAGCTGCCGCTTCGGTGAGGCGTTCGAGCGGCCGCGTGAGCACGACACCGACGACGAAAGCGAGCAGGCTGATGGCGAGGAGCAGCGGTATCAGCAGCAGCACGGTCTGAGCCCGCAGCGCGCTCGCCTCGCGGGTTGCTTCGCTGCGCGGCGCTTCGGCCACCGCCGCCCAGCGCAGCTGTGGAATCTCGCGGAGTACCGCGATCACCTCGCGTCCGTCCAGTCGCGACTGCACGACCGTTTGCCCTTCTCGCTCGACGAGATCCCGCATCGCGGTCTCGGGGAGTGCGCTCTTCATGATCTCGGCGGAGTTGCCCACTGTGCTGATGACCACCCGGCCTTGCTCAGTGATGATGTACACACTGCGCGCCGTGTTGTCGGGCAACTGCGCCAGCGTGTCGCGCACGCCATCGAGGTTGATCTTCGCGCCGAGCGCACCAAGGAACATGCCGTCGTCACGCCGGATCGGCACGACGAGGACGATCGTCGCTTTATTCGACCCGGTGTCCCAGAATGGGTCTCCGACGAGCGCGTCGCGCGTGTGCAGCATGTTCAACCGGTCGGTCGACAGGCGGAAGCCGGTGCGGCTGCCGCTGCTCGTCAGGACCTGGCCATCGGCCGCAAGGATCGCGAGGCCTTCGTGTCCCGGCAGGTTTTGGCGAATGGAGCCGAGGTAGTCGTGCAGCCGGCTGAGCGCTTGCGCTCCACCGCGACCGGTGGCGCGCGCCAGGTTATCCGAAACGACGTACGGCGCCGCCCGCAGGCGCAGGTCGTAAATCCGCTGATCCACCCATGCACCCATCTCACGCGCCGCTTCGGAGCTCAAACCACCCAGCTCATTGCCGACGCGGTCACTGATCGCGCGTTTGTTGCGCCCGTAGAGCATCACGGTCATGATGAGCGTGGACAAGAGCGTGGCGAGCACCGTGAAGACCACGAATCTGGTCCTCAGCGTGTCTAGACGCAGTGTGCGGACTGACCGGACGATCTGCTCCCAAACGTTCACGGGCGAGCCTGAAAAAGGACGCAACAACATTCACTTTCAGGCGATAGAAGCAAGAGAAGCTAGGTTATTTCCTTACAGCGCTTTGCCCGTTTGTGCCTCATTAGCGATCAAGCTCCAGCAGGGCAAACGTCCCAGGAAGAACCGGCGGCCTCGGCCGCGGCCGGTCAGCCGTCGGCGCCGGCGGAGGACCGAAATCGGCGCTGACCGTGAAAACGCGGTGTGTCCGCAGGTCGAGCTCCATGGTCCGCGCGCCGCGCTTCGTCGCGACATTCCCCACCACCGTGAACTTCTCTGGGGAGTCCTCGTGGATCACGGTGAGCGTGCCGTCACCGTTCGAGGCGAACGCCAACTGTGTGCCGGGATCGAAACGGCAAGCATCCACACCCTGACCGATTGGCACTGTCGTCAGCAGCTTGCCGGCCGACGCATCCGAGATCGCCATGACCTGATTGCGACAGCCGCTGAACAGC
>DASZNX010000333.1:0-25615 GCA_035551075.1 Gemmatimonadales bacterium
GCGGCGGCGCGCCGCCCCGCGATTCTCGTGGAAACGGGCTTCGCCACGAATCGGGATGACGGCGCGTTTCTCGCATCTCCGGCAGGCCAGCACAAGATCGCGTCAGCTATCGCCGACGGGATCGTCGCATATCTCGTCGAGTTCGAACGCAAGCTCGCCGTCGGAAGCGGTGGAGGCCAGGCGCGATGAAGCCTGCGTGTCTCGCGCTGCTCGCCCTCCTCGCGGCTGCGGGATCAGGAGGCTGCGCGTACTACAACGCGATGTGGTCGGCCGAGCAGTACGCGAAAGCCGCTCGCAAAGCCGAGGCACGAGGTCAGGAAGCGGAAGCCCGCTCGCAGTGGGCTCTTGCCGCGGCCAAGGCCGACGCCGTCGTCGTTAAACATCCCAAGAGCCGCTGGGTCGACGACGCCTTGGTGCTGGAGGCTGAGGGATACGCGCGCTCGGGCGCCTGTCCCGAAGCTACGGACATCATCCCTCGCGCTCGTGCCGTGGCGAAGGATGTCGCGTTGCGAGAGCGGCTCGCCCTGGCCGAGGCGCAATGCGCGCTCGCGGCTGGTCACCCTGTCCAGGCGGACGCCGCGCTCGAGGGAGTGCTGACATCCAAGGATCATGGGCGCCGCTCGCGCGCCGAATACTTCGCGGGCCAGGCCGCCGTACTGCAGCTGGACTACGATGCCGCGGTCGTCCACCTGCGACGCTCGCGCGAGCCGGCCGCTCGCCCGCTTCGCGCGCACGCGCTACTCGCCCTGGGCGCGGGCCACGCAGTTGAGGCAGCGGCGGCCATCGACAGCATCGGCGGTGATCCGGCCTTCGAAACGGATCGCGCGGATCTGCTCGTCGAGCTCTCTACCGTCGGCGGCCCCGCTATGGCCTCCGCGACGCTCGATCGCTTGATCGCGCAGTCCCGGATCCCGTTTGCCGAGCAGGCGCGGCTGCTGATCGCGGACGGCGACCGGTTGGCAGGGGCGGGTGATTACCAGGCTGCCGAAGCGCGGTATCGTCGCGCCATAGACATGGCCGGTGCCGGATCTGCTGAAGCCGGCACGGCACGCGTGCGTGTGCAGCGCCTGGTGATCGCTCAAGCGCGGCAGAGTGGCGATCTCGCCCCTGTGATCGATGCGCTCAGCAACCTCTCGCGAGCGGAAACCGGGAATACCGAGGCGAAGCATCTGCTCGAACTGCTAAACCTGACGGTAACATCCCCACCCAGCGCCGGGGCGCGCTTCCGCATCGCCGAGGTCGTCCGCGATTCGCTCGCCGCGCCGGCGCTTGCGGGGCAGTTGTTCCTCGATGTCGCGGCGACTGACACCGCATCATTGTATGCGCCCAAGGCGCTCGTCGCGGCGATTCCGCTTCTTCCTGACCGGCACGATTCGATCGCCGCTATCCTCGATACGCGATATCCGGAATCTCCATACACCCGCGCGTATCACGGCGAGGCCAGCGTGACGTATGCCGCGGCCGAGGACTCACTGGCGCGGGAGTTGGGCGTCGCTGTGGCCACGGCCGCCGTGGTGCGCGCTCCCGCAACCCGCTTCGCGATTCCCATCCCGGGCATGCGCGGCCCTCGACTGGACGAACCTGCTCCGCAGCTTGCGGGGGAGGGACCGAAGGGGGAGGAAAAGACACCCGCCCGTCCGGGCGCGCGCCCGGGCAACGCCAAAACGACACGCGACCGGCCAGCGCTGCCGGAGCGCCCGTGAGTGCGATCGAGCTCTTCGGAACGACTTTTCAAAACCCGATTCTTCTTGCCGCCGGCACTGCCGGCTTTGGGCGTGAGCTGGACGACATTATCGATCTGGACCTCCTGGGCGGGATCGTGACAAAGGCGGTGACGCCGGAGCCGCGGCGAGGTCATCCAGCGATGCGCGTCGCCGAGTTTCGCGGCGGGATGCTGAATGCGGTCGGGCTCGCCAATCCCGGCGTCCGGACCGTCGCGGAACGCGAGCTGCCGTGGCTCGCGCAGCGGCTGCGGCGCGCACGAGTTATCGTCAACGTCGCCGGCGCCACCATCGACGATTACGTCCACGTGATCGAACAGCTCACGCCGCTCGACGCCGTAACCGCGTTCGAGATCAACGCCTCCTGTCCCAACACCAAGGCCGGCGGTCTCGAGTTCGGTGCTGAACCGCGCGGACTTGCCGACCTCGTGCGCGCGTCCCGGCGGGCGTCGACTCGGCCGCTTACGATCAAGCTGTCTCCCGTGCTGCCCGACATCCCCGCGATGGCGCGGGTGGCACGTGAAGAGGGCGCCGAGGCCGTCACCCTGATCAACACGATGCCCGGTCTGCTCGACTCACGGTTAGGGAATGGAAGCGGTGGTCTGAGCGGCCCTGCGCTGCTTCCCATCGGTGTCCTGGCGACTCGACGCGTGCGCGAGCTCGTTGATATGCCGGTCATCGGTGTTGGAGGAGTCCGAACTGCCGCGGATGCGCGCGCGTATCTTGCAGCGGGTGCGTCGCTCGTTGCAATCGGCACGGCGGCCATGGCGGATCCACGCGTACCGGCACGCATTGCGCGGGAGCTCTCACATGCCTGAGCTGATTGTCGCCTTCGACATGGCTAGTGGCCGTGACGCGCTCCTCTTGGCCGAACGCCTTCCCAAGCTTCGCTGGGCGAAGTTGGGATCGGCTCTTTACGTCCGCGAGGGACCGGCATTGATCCGGGAGTTCGCGCAGCGCGGCGTCCGCGTCTTTCTCGATCTCAAGTGGCACGACATTCCGAACGTGGTCGCGAGCGCTGTCGCCGCGGCGCGAGACCTGGGTGTGTCGATGGCGACGGTGCACTGTTTCGGCGGCCGCGCGATGTTGAGTGCGTCAGCCCGCGCCGCAGGTGCGGACCTCGCGCTGCTCGGTGTCACGGTGTTGACCTCTCACGATGCGGCAGAGCTGGAGGGCATCCTGGGTCGTGGTGTTCCCGACGTCGGCTTCGAGGCCGAGCGGCTGGCCCGGCTGGCACTGCAAGCGGGACTGCGTGGCATTGTCGCGTCGGGGCATGAGCTGGGATTCCTGCGCGAGGTGCTCGGTCCCGCGCCCTGGATCGTGGTGCCCGGGATTCGCGGGCCCGACGATCCGGCCGGAGACCAGGTGCGCACAATCGCGCCTGCCGAGGCGGTGCGGCTGGGCGCGACACACCTCGTGGTCGGCCGGCCCATCACGGCGGCGCGCGATCCCGCGGCCGCCTATCAGCGGCTAGTGGAACTGCTCGATTGAGGGTATTAACCAGCCTGATGAAATCCTGGGCGCGGTGGTTGCCAATCGGTGCCGCGGCGTTGTTGCCGGCGATGCTGGCCGCGCAGTCGACTTTGTCGGCTGCGGCGGACAAGGCCAAGCAAGCGTGGTCACACCACGATCCGGAGGGCCTCGTCGGTCACGGCTCGAATATCGTGCTGCAGATTCCCGGCGCGGATCCTTCCTCCCCACTGGGCAGCGCACAAGCGATCGAATTACTTCGTCGCTACATGCGACCCGCGGAGGAGAAGGGCCTCGATATCACCACGATTCGCGAAGTCGAGCCCGGGAAGGGGTTCGTGGAGCTGACGCGCCGCTATGTAGTCGCCGGGACCACTGAGTTGCGCCGCGAAACCCTGTTTCTCGGGTACCGGCTGCAGAGCAAGGAATGGCGGTTGGTAGAACTACGCAACGCCCCGTAATTGCCACCCTTGCGTGAAGTTACGACCCCGTCTATAGTTCAAGACTCAACCAGAAAACGTTTCTCTTTTTCGGAGCAGCCTGTTGAAGGTACGTTCGAGCGTGCGCCCCATCTGCGAGCACTGTAAGGTCGTGACGCGGCGGGGCGTGATTCGCGTGATCTGCAAACGCAACCCCAAGCACAAGCAGCGGCAGGGTTAATGGCACGTATTGCGGGCGTGGATTTGCCACGCGACAAAAAAATCCAGTACGCGCTTCCGTACATCTTCGGCATCGGTCCCAGCAATTCGGTTCGCATTCTGGCGGAGACGGGCATCAGCCCGGACGCCCGTGTGCGCGATTTGCGTGACGCCGAGGTCGCCCGGTTGCGCCAGGTCATCGAGCGCGATTACAAGGTCGAGGGCGCGCTGCGCACCGAGGTGGCGATGAACATCAAGCGCTTGATGGACATCGGAACCTATCGCGGCACGCGTCATCGCAAGAATCTGCCGGTGCGCGGGCAGCGGACGCACACCAATGCGCGCACCAAGAAGGGACCGCGGCGCGCGATCGCGGGCAAGAAGAAACCCGTCCTGAAAAAGTAGAGGCACATGGCCGAAGAAAAGGCGCAGGAAAAGCAATCAGAAAAGCAGCCCGAGAAGCCCAAGCCGGCGTCGGCGCGTCCGGCAGCCAAGCGCACCAAGAAGGTCGTCGAGGCGGAGGGCGTCGCGCACATCACCGCGACGTTCAATAACACGCTGATCACGATCACCGATCTCCAGGGCAACGCCATCACGTGGGGGAGCTCGGGCAAGGCCGGCTTCAAAGGCTCCAAGAAGTCGACGCCGTTCGCCGCCACGGTGGCCGCCGAGCAGGCGGCGCGCGAGGCGCTGAACCTCGGCGTCAAGCGCGTGCACGTGAAGGTGCAGGGACCGGGCTCGGGCCGGGAATCGGCGATTCAGGCGCTCGCGAGCGCCGGCCTGCAGATCCGGTCGATTCGCGACGTGACGCCGATTCCGCACAACGGCTGTCGTCCTCCCAAGAAACGGCGGGTCTAGCACATGGCACGTTACACCGGACCCGTCTGCAAACTGTGCCGCCGCGAAGGCACCAAGCTGTTTTTGAAAGGCACGCGCTGCTTGACCGAGAAGTGCGCCGTCGAACGCCGCGCGTATGCGCCGGGTCAGCATGGCCAGTCGACCGGCCGGCGTCGCAAAGCGTCCGAATACGCGAAGCAGCTGCGCGAAAAACAGAAGGTAAAGCGGATCTATGGGCTCTCCGAGCGCCAGTTCCGCAACATCTTCGAGCGCGTGCTGAAGGAGCCGGGCGTCACGGGTGAAGCGTTGCTCGTGGCGTTGGAGAGCCGGCTGGACAATCTCGTGTATCGCATGGGCTTCGCGACGTCCCGCAAGCAGGGACGGCAGCTCGTGCGGCACCGGCACATCCAGGTCAACGGCCGGGTGGTCGACATCCCGTCGTACGTCGTACGTCCGGGCGATGAGGTGAAGGTCGTCGATGCGAGCAAGGAGCTCGTGCAGGTGAAGGTCGCGCTCGAGCAGTTCGGGCGCGGACAGCCGGTTTCGTGGATCCAGGTGGACACTGACAAGGTGCTGGGCAGGATGACGGAACGGCCGACGCGTGACGCCATCCCGATCGCAGCACAAGAACAGTTAATCGTCGAGCTCTATTCCAAGTGATCAATACTCTTGATTTGACGGGGCTGGTCCGACCCCACTTGGTCGAGATGACCAAGCGCGAGGACAACCCGAATGCCGCCGAGTTCCGTCTCCAGCCGCTGGAGCGGGGCTACGGCTATACGCTGGGCAATTCGCTGCGCCGCCTGCTGCTGTCATCGCTGCGCGGCGCCGCGGTCTGGGCGTTCCGCATCGACGGCGTCGTACACGAGCACCAGACCATTCCCGGTGTCGTGGAGGACGTGCACCAGATCATTCAGCGTCTGAAGCAGCTGACGCTCGTGCTCGCTCCTGAAGTCGACGAGGCCGTGTTGCGGTTCAAAGTGGACAAGGCCGGCCCGGTGTACGCGCGCGATCTCGAGCAACACGGCTCGGTGACGATCGTGAACCCCGACCAGCTGCTGTTCACCGTGCAAGATGACCGCGACATCTCGGGCGAGCTGTATGTGAACAAAGGCCGCGGTTACGTCGAGGCCGAGCAGCACCCGGTGGATCGCACGCTGGCCGTGGACGTCGTGCGGGTCGACTCGATCTACAATCCGGTCCGGCGCGCCAACTTCACGGTCGCGGAGACGCGCGTCGGGCAGCGCACCGACTACGACCGGCTCACGCTGAACGTCGAGACGAACGGCACGATTTCTCCGGAAGACGCGGTGGCCTACGCGGCCGCACTGGCGCAGGAGCACTTCCGCTTCTTCGTCGACTTCGGCAAGGTGCCGATCGTGCAGGGCGAGCCCAGCGGTGGTGATGGCACTGAGGGCAGCCGCCTGCGCGACGTGCTGAGTCGCGCGATCGACGATGCCGGGCTGTCGGTCCGCTCGGTCAACTCGCTCAAGAATTCCAACATCCGCACGCTCGGCGACCTCGTCCGCTACAAAGAGGACGATCTGCTGAAGGTCAAGAATGTCGGTGAGAAGGCGCTGGGCGAAATCGCCGAGCTGCTGCGCCGCGAGAACTTGAACTTCGGCATGCAGCTCGAGGAGACGCCGACGGGGGAGATTCACATCATCGATGCCGGCAGCGCGCCGCAGGCGCAGCTGACTGGAACCGAGGAAGAGTAATGCGGCATCGCGCCAAAGGCCGCCAGCTCTCCCGCACGTCGAGCCATAAGAAGGCGACGCTGAACAACATGGCGACGAGCCTCTTCAGGCACGGCGGCATTCAGACCACCGAGGCGAAGGCCAAGGAGCTGCGTCCGTTCGCGGAGCGGCTCATCACGCTCGCGCGCCGCGGGGATCTCCATGCTCGGCGGCTGGTCGAGCGGCGGCTGAAAGACAAGGAAGTCACGACCAAGCTGTTCGCCGAAATCGGGAAGCGGTTCGCGGCGCGGCCGGGCGGCTATACGCGCATCGTGAAGCTGGGACATCGCGTCGGCGACGGCGCCGATGTGGCGCGCATCGAGTTGCTCGCTGAATAACCGGGCGACGAGTCGAAATAAAAAAGGGACCCCGATCGGGTCCCTTTTTTCTTCGGTAGGGGCGCAGCATGCTGCGCCCGTTCATTACGACGCTTTCGCCACCCGGTTCGACTTGATGCACTGCGCGCAGACCCGGATCCGGCGCACGGCGCCGTTCACGACGACCCGGACGCGCTGTAGGTTGGGGTACCAGCGGCGGGGCGTTTTGTTGTTGGCGTGGCTGACGTTGTGTCCCGCAATGGGACCCTTGCCACAAATCTCACACACTCGAGCCATAGTTCGATCCGACGACAAATGAGTTCACAGGACGCCGCAAAGAGGCCTAAACCTAAACAGGCCACCGAAGCCCGACAACCCCGGAAGGCGGGGAAGACCGCGGTGATCACCGGGGTGACCGGGCAGGACGGCTCCTACCTCGCCGAGCTGCTCCTCGGCAAGGGGTACGAGGTGATCGGCGTCGTGCGGCGCACCTCTCATGACTCGTACGAGCGCATCGGCCACCTCCTGGACCGCGTGCACGTGGTCGCCGCCGACCTGCTCGACCAGCACTCCCTCACGACCGTGATCCGAGACGCGAAGCCCGACGAGGTCTACAACCTGGCCGCCCAAAGCTTCGTCCCCACATCCTGGAGTCAGCCGGTGCTCACCGGCGAATTCACGGCACTCGGCGTGACCCGTCTGCTCGAAGCCATTCGGCTGGCGCACCCGGACGCACGTTTCTATCAGGCGAGCTCATCGGAGATGTTCGGTAAGGCCGTGGAGACGCCGCAGCGCGAAACGACGCCGTTCTACCCGCGCTCCCCCTATGGCGTCGCCAAGGTCTATGGGCACTGGATCACTGTCAACTATCGGGAGTCCTACGGCCTCTACGCCGTGAGCGGGATTCTCTTCAATCACGAGTCGCCCCGGCGCGGTCTCGAGTTCGTGACTCGCAAGGTGAGCGACGCCGTCGCTCGCATCAAGCTCGGCAAGGCGACGGAGCTGCGACTCGGCAATCTCGATTCGGGGCGCGACTGGGGATTCGCCGGCGATTACGTCGAAGCGATGTGGCTCATGTTGCAGCAGGAGAAGCCGAAGGATTACGTCGTCGGGACCGGCACGATGCACACCGTGCGTGATCTGTGCGCGGCGGCGTTCGGCCATGTCGGGCTCGACTGGCAGAAATACGTCACGGTGGACCAACGGTTCGTCCGGCCGGCCGAGGTGGATGTCTTACGCGCCGACGCGGCGCGCGCGCGCGACGAGCTCGGCTGGACGCCGCGCGTCAGCTTCAAGCAGCTCGTCGAGATGATGGTCGATGCCGATCTGGAGCGACTCTCATGAAGGTGCTGGTGACCGGTGCGGACGGCTTCGTCGGCCGGTGGCTGATCCGCCGGCTGCTCGACGACGGCCGCGAGGTGTATGGGGCGGTCCGACCAGCCGAGCCGCAGCGCGAGGATGGGCTGACTGCGGAGGAACGGCTGCGCGTTCGCTGGTTACCGCTGGAGCTCACCGACTCGGAGTCGGTCCGGCAGGCGGTCGACTTGCCGTACGACGCCGTCGTCCACCTCGCGGCCATCTCGGCCGGCTCGGTCGCGATGCGGAACCCGGGGCTCGCGTGGGACATCAACGCCAGCGGAACGGCGCGATTGGTGCACATCCTCGCCGAAGCGCGCCGCAAGGACCAAGCGGATCCCGCCGTGCTGGTCATTTCGACCGGCGAGGTGTACGGGCGAGGCCACTCGGCGCCGCGACGCGAAACCGATCCGGTGGCACCAGTCTCACCGTATGCCGCGAGCAAAGTGGGCGCCGAGGCGGCCGCGTTAGAGGCATGGCGCCGTTCCGGATTACGCGTCATCGTGGCACGCGCGTTCGCCCACACCGGTCCGGGCCAGGACCCCGGTTTCGTGATTCCGGCCTTTGCCCAGCGGCTATTGTTCGCGAAGAAGATCGGCGCGCCGGTCGTGAAGACCGGGAATCTGGAGCCGGTGCGCGACCTGCTGCACGTGCAAGATGTCGTGGATGCCTATGTGCGGCTGCTGCGGCAGGGACAGCCGGGTGAGGTGTACAATGTCGCGTCGGGGCACGGCGAAAAGCTGGAAGACGTGCTGTATCGCATGGCCGAGCTGGTGGGCATTCGGGCGATTCCCGAAGCGGATCCCGAACTGACGCGACCAGCCGACATTCCGCACCTGGTGGGGGATTTCTCGAAACTGCGCGCCGCGACGGGGTGGTCCCCGCGCCGCTCGTTGGACGATACACTCCGGGACGTCATCAATGCCCAAGCGAACTGATCTCCGGCGCATTCTGCTGCTTGGCTCGGGACCGATCGTCATCGGTCAGGCGGCGGAATTCGACTATTCGGGCACCCAGGCCGTGAAGGCCCTCAAGGAGGAGGGCTACACCGTCATTCTGGTGAATTCGAATCCCGCCACCATCATGACCGATCCCGAGCTCGCCGACCGCACCTACATCGAGCCGGTGACGCCCGAGTGGGTGCGGAAAGTGATCGAGCGCGAAAAGCCCGATGCGCTGCTGCCGACGATGGGTGGGCAGACCGCCCTGAACGTCGCCATGGCGCTCGCCAATGACGGCACGCTCGAGCAATACGGCGTGGAGCTGATCGGCGCCAACGCCCGCGCGATCCGCATGGCGGAAGATCGGGCCGAGTTCAGCGCGGCGATGCGACGCATCGGCCTGGCGACGCCGGCGGGTCACACGGTGAAATCGGTCGCCGCGGCGCTGGAGGTGGTAGCGGAGATCGGCTACCCGGCGATCATCCGCCCATCCTATACCCTGGGCGGCACGGGTGGCGGCGTTGCGTACAACCGCGCCGAATTCGAGGAGGCGGTGGAGCGGGCGCTGGAGCTGTCGCCGGTGCACTCGACGCTCATCGAGCGCAGCGTGCTCGGCTGGAAAGAGTTCGAGCTCGAGGTGATGCGCGACGGCCGGGACAACGTCGTGATCGTGTGCTCGATCGAAAATCTCGATCCGATGGGCGTCCATACCGGTGACTCGATCACCGTCGCTCCCGCGATGACGCTCACCGACCGCCAGTACCAGCGCATGCGGGATGCCGCGATCGCCATCATCCGGGAGATCGGCGTCGAGGCGGGCGGTTGCAACATTCAGTTCGCTGTGAATCCCGCGGACGGCGAGATGCTCGTCATCGAGATGAATCCGCGGGTGTCGCGCTCGTCCGCCCTGGCGTCGAAAGCCACCGGCTTCCCGATCGCGCGCATCGGGACGAAGCTCGCGGTCGGCTACACACTCGACGAGTTGCCCAACGACATCACCCGCACGACTCCCGCGTCGTTCGAGCCGGTGCTCGATTACGTGGTCGTGAAGATTCCACGGTTCGCGTTCGAGAAATTCCCGCGCGCCGATTTCCGGTTGACGACGCAAATGAAGTCGGTCGGCGAGACGATGGCGATCGGCCGCACATTCAAGGAGGCGTTTCAGAAAGGGTTGCGGGCGCTGGAGACCGGCCGGCCCGGCTGGGTCGTGGGCGCCGCGCTCGCCGACGACCGGCTGACGAGCGCGTCGCCCGAGGACCTGCGCGTCGCGCTGCGGACGCCCACACCGGAGCGGATTTTCCAGATCAAGCGCGCGCTCACGGGCGGCCTCGGCGTCGAGGAGATCGCCCAGGCGTCGGGAATCGATCCGTGGTTCCTCTATCAGCTCGCCGAGCTCGTCGATGCCGAGCAGTGGTTCGCTGCCTTGCGCACCGTTGGCGCGCCGGATCTCAAGCGCATGAAACGCCTCGGATTCTCCGACCGCCAGCTCGCGACGCTCCGCGAGACCACCGAAACCGCGATGCGCGAGTTACGGTGGCAGCTCGGCATTCACCCGGCGTACAAGACCGTAGACACCTGTGCGGGTGAGTTCCCCTCCGCGACGCCCTACCTCTATTCGTCCTACGACGAAGAGAACGAGTCGGAGCCGTTCGGCGAACAGGGCATCGTCATTCTCGGCAGCGGCCCGAATCGGATCGGGCAGGGCGTCGAGTTCGACTATTGCTGCGTCCGCGCCGGACTCGCGTTCCGCGAGCTGGGCTACAAGACCATCATGATCAACTCGAATCCGGAGACCGTTTCGACGGATTTCGACATCTCGGACAAGCTGTACTTCGAGCCGCTGACGCTCGAGGACGTCCTCGAGATCACGCGGTGGGAGAAGCCCAAAGGGGTCGTGGTCCAGCTCGGTGGCCAAACCCCGCTGCAGCTGACCGAGCCGCTGGCCGCCGCCGGTGTGCCGATTCTCGGCACCTCGCCGGACGCCATCGACATCGCCGAAGACCGCGAGCGCTTCGAAAAGCTGGCTGATAAACTCGGCGTCACCCAGACGCCCAACGGGATCGCGCGCTCGGTCGACGAGGCGGTCGCCGTCGCCCAGCGCATCGGCTATCCGGTGTTGGTCCGGCCGTCCTACGTGCTCGGCGGGCGCGCGATGGAGATCGTGTACGATGACGGATCGCTCCGCGAATACTTCGTCAAAGCGGCGCGCGTGGCGCCGGAGCATCCGGTGTTGATCGATCACTTCCTCGAGGATGCATTCGAGGCCGACGTCGACGCGATCGCCGATGGGCAGCGCTGCGTCATCGGGGGCGTGATGCAGCACATCGAGGACGCCGGCGTGCACTCGGGCGACTCGGCGTGCGTGTTGCCGCCCTATCTGATCGGCGACCGGCAGGTCGAGGAGATGCGTCGCCACACGCAATCGTTCGCGAAGGCGCTGGGGGTCGTCGGCCTGATCAACGTGCAATACGCCATCAAGAACGGCGTGGTCTATGTCCTGGAGGTCAACCCGCGCGCGTCGCGGACCGTGCCGTTCGTCAGCAAAACGACAGGAGTGCCTCTAGCCAAGCTCGCCGCGGCGGTCATCGCCGGGGGGCCCGGACGGACACTGGACGATTTGGGCGTTCCCGATGAGCTTCCCGTCGCCGGGGTAGCCGTCAAAGAGGCCGTCTTCCCCTTCACCAAACTGCCCGGCGTAGATACAGTGTTGGGGCCGGAAATGCGGTCGACCGGCGAAGCCATGGGTTTGGCGGACAGTTTTGGCATGGCCTTCGCCAAAGCCCAGATCTCGGCAGAAGGGAGTCTGCCGCTCGAGGGCGCGATTTTCGTGACGGTGAACGATCACGACAAACCCACCGTCCTGCCGATCGCACGCCGCTTTCACGAGCTCGGGTTCCGGATTCTGGCGACCGAAGGGACGGAGCGGTATCTCCGCGGCCGCGGTGTGCCGGCGGAGCGGGTGCTGAAAGTGCACGAGGGGCGTCCCAACGCGATCGATTTGATCGTGTCGGGCGACGTGCATTTGTTGATCAACACACCCCTCGGGAAATTCACGCAGGCGGACGACTACGCCATCCGGCGTGCCGCGCTGGTGCACCGGGTGCCGTATACGACGACGATGTCCGCGGCAAGTGCCGCGTGTGACGCGATCATTGCGCTCCGCAGTCGAACCGGGAGCGTCAGGAGCTTACAGGAATGGCACGAAAGAGCGAACGCCGAAAGGCCGTTAGCGACCGGCGGACGAGCGGCGGCCGTAAGAGCGTAGCCAAGGCGCCGGCCAAGGCCGCGGCGCCCGCAGCTCCGGCCGCAGCGAAAATCAAATTCCGCGGCAAACTGCTCGAGAACGAGCCGATGGCGCGATTGACGACCTGGCGGATCGGCGGACCGGCGCGCTATCTCGCGCTGCCCGCCGATAGCGAGGACGTCGTGCGCGCGCTGGAGTTGGCGCAGGATCGTGGGCTGCCGTGGGTGGTCGTGGGCCTCGGATCCAACCTGCTCGTGAAGGACGGCGGCTTCCCGGGCGTCGTGATCCGCATGGGGAAGGGACTCGACCGCTTCGAGATGAAGGGGGCCACCGCGATCGTGGGTGCCGGCCTCCCTACGCCGCTCCTGGCGCGGCGCACGGCCGAAGCCGGTTTCGCGGGCGTCGAGCGGTTTGTCGGCATTCCGGGAACGGTGGGCGGCGGCGTGTTCATGAACGCGGGCTGCCACGGGGCGGAGTTTTCGGAAGTCGTCACCGAGGTGACGGTGATGGATTCGAAGGGCAAGGTCAAACAGCTCTCGCGCAAGCAGATCATCTTCAAGTACCGCTCATCCAACATCGACGGAATCGTGCTCGAGGCGAAGCTCGGCCTCGGCGAGGAAGCGCCATCCAAGTTGAAGGAGCTGCAGGCCAAGCTCTTCCGCTGGCGGAAGGCGGGAACACCGTTCGATCAGCCTTGCTGCGGCTCGACGTTCACGAATCCGCCGGGCAGTAACAAGACGGCCGGGATGCTGATCGACGAGTGCGGCCTGAAGGGCTTTACAGTCGGCGGGGCGCAAGTTTCTACGTTGCACGCCAACTACATCATTAATAAAGGAACCGCCACCGCAAGCGACGTGCTGAAGGTGATCGACCACTTGCGCAAGACCGTCGCGAAAAAGACCGGCATCACCCTGGAGCTCGAGTGCAAGATCATCGGGGTGTAGGGGCCGGTGGTGGGTACTTCGCACATGAGTCCAGCTATATCGACGACGGCGCGAAGATCGGCAGCGGCACGAAAATCTGGCACTTCTCGCACGTGATGCCGGGCGCCGTCATCGGCGAGCGCTGCAACCTCGGCCAGAACGTCGTCGTCATGCCCGGGACCAAAATCGGCAACAACGTCAAAATCCAGAACAACGTCTCGATTTACGAAGGCGTCGAACTGGAGGATGACGTCTTCTGCGGTCCGTCCTGCGTGTTCACCAACGTCATGAATCCTCGCAGCCACGTGCCGCGCAAGAACGAGTATCGGCGCACGCTCGTCAAACGCGGCGGATCGATCGGCGCAAATGCCACGATCGTCTGCGGTGTCACGCTCGGCGAATATGCGTTCATCGGCGCCGGCGCGGTGGTCACATCCGATGTGCCGCCCTATGGACTGATGGTCGGAGTCCCGGCGCGCCGGGTCGGCTGGATGTGCCAGTGCGGCGAACGGCTGCATCCCACCGCGGGGCGCGCAACGTGCGCGGTCTGCGGGGCGACCTACGAGGAGTCCGCCGGCTCCCTGAGGCAAACCAAGCCCTCGCGCGCGAAGGCGAGCGCCTCATGAACGTTCCGATGCTCGATCTGGTCGCGCAGTACAAGACCATCAAGGATGACGTGCTGCCGGCCATGATGAGCGTGGTCGAAACGCAGCAGTTCATCATGGGCCCGGCCGTGCCGAAGCTCGAGAGCGAGGTCGCGCGCCTCTCGCACGCCAAGCATGGCATCGGCTGCGCGAGCGGGACCGACGCGCTGCTCTTGCCGCTCAAGGCGCTGAATCTCAAGCCCGGCGATGAGGTCATCACGACTCCGTTCACGTTCTTCGCGACGGCCGGCACGATCCACAACGCCGGCGCCACGCCGGTGTTCGTCGATATCCAGCCCGACACTTTCAACATCGATCCCGCGGCCGTCAAACGCGCCGTGACATCCCGCACGCGCGCGATCATGCCGGTGCACCTCTACGGGCAGATGGCGGATATGCTGGAGCTGATGGCGATCGCCCAGTCACGGGGACTCAAGCTCATCGAAGACGCCGCGCAGGCGATCGGTGCGCGGCGCAAGATCGACGGCGAGTGGCGAATGGCCGGCGAGCTGGGGTGGGTGACCGGCTATTCGTTTTTCCCGAGCAAGAACCTCGGTGCCTGGGGCGACGGCGGCATGATGGTCACCTCGGATGATGCCGCCGCGGAACGGCTCAAGAAACTGCGGCTGCACGGGGGCGCCAAGCAGTACCATCACGACGAGGTCGGCACGAATTCTCGCCTCGATTCGCTCCAGGCGGCCGTGCTGCTCGCGAAGCTCCCGCATCTCGCTCAGTGGTCCGCCAAGCGGCGCGAGCATGCGGCGTATTACTCGAACGCCTTCGCGGGCGTGCCCGAGGTCACCGCGCCGGCCGTCGACCCGGCGAACGAGCACATCTTTCATCAATACACGCTGCGCGCGGAGCGGCGCGATCAGCTGCAGGAGCATCTTAAGAAGGAAGGGATCGGCCATGCCGTGTACTATCCGATCCCCTTACACCGCCAGCCTTGCTTCGCGCATCTCGGATACAAAGAGGGCAGCCTGCCGCAGGCCGAGCGCGCGTCGCGCGAAGTCATATCACTGCCGATCTATCCGGAGCTCACGCGGGCACAGCTCGAGCGAGTCATCGACGCGGTCCGTGGATTTTATCGGTGAAACGCCTCAAGGTCGGCGTCGTGGGCGCCGGCGCCTGGGGGCGCAATCACGTCCGTACCGTCGCCGGCCTCGCCGAGGCGGAGTTGGCGGCGGTTTGCGATACCGACGCGAAGGTGCGCGATCGGGTAGCCCGCCAATACCCTGCGGCGCTGGTCACCGGCGACCTGGCGGCCTTGTTTGGCGCGGTCGATGCCGTCATCATAGCCTCGCCGGCAGCCACCCATGCGGCGGTCGCACAAAAGGCGATCGAGGCAGGGAAGCCCGTCCTGGTCGAGAAGCCGTTCGCCTTGAGCGTGGGCGACGCGGAGGCGATTGCCAGGCGGGGAGCAGACCACGGGGTTGCGGTCCTGGCCGGTCACCTGCTGGTGTACCACCCCGCTGTCGAAAGGCTGCGGGACATGGTACAGCAAGGCGAGCTCGGCAAGGTATTCTATTTGTATGGGCTACGGGTCAATCTGGGACAGGTGCGCAAGGACGAAAATGCGCTCTGGAGCTTCGGTCCCCACGACGTGTCTGTGGCACTTTACTTGCTTGGGGAGCAGCCTGTGCGGGTCGCTGCACACGGGAAGAGTTATTTGCAGCCTGCCATCGAGGACGTCGTGTTTTTGACGATGGAGTTCGCGAGCGGGGTGCTCGCGCACGTCCAGATGTCCTGGCTCGATCCGCACAAGGAGCGCAAGCTCACCGTCGTCGGCGCCAGGAAGATGGTAGTCTTCGATGACATGGAGCCGCGGGAGAAGCTGCGGATCTACGACAAAGGCGTGGACCGTCCTCCCGAGTACGGCTCATTTGGTGAGAGCCTGGCGATCCGTGAAGGAGACATCTTCATCCCTCGTATCCCGGCCGTGGAACCGCTCGCGGCCGAGTTGACGCATTTCGTGCGCGCCGCCAGGGGGGCCGAGACGCCCCGCGCGAGCGCGGAGGACGGCGTACGCGTCGTCCGCGTGCTGGAAGCCGCCTCGCGTTCCCTGGCCCGTGGCGGCGCTCCGGAGACACCATGACTGCGACTGTTGCCGCACCCACTATGGTTGCCACGCTGCTCGAGAAAGCCAAGAACCGGACGGCCGTCTTCGGCGTCGTCGGACTCGGGTATGTTGGTTTGCCGCTCGCGATGGAGCTCGTCCGCGCGGGCTACCGCGTCCTCGGGTTCGACGTCAATTCCCGGGTGGTCGACTCTCTGAACGGTGGGCATTCGCACATTCAGGACGTGCCGGATGCGTTGATCAAGGACGCCCTGCATGCGAAGAAATTCTCGGCGACCGCCGATCTCAGCCGTCTCAAAGAACCCGACGTGATCTCGATCAGCGTCCCGACGCCGCTGTCCAAGACGAAAGATCCCGACGTGAGCTATGTGATCGCGGCGACGGAGTCGGTGAAGCGCGCGTTGCGGAAGGGGCAGCTCGTGGTGCTCGAGTCGACGACCTATCCGGGGACCACACGGGAGCTGATGTTGCCGTCACTCGAGTCCACCGGACTCAAAGTCGGTGAGGATTTCTTCCTCGCGTTCTCGCCCGAGCGGGTCGATCCGGGCAACGACCGCTTCAACACGCGCAATACGCCGAAGGTTGTCGGGGGTATTACGCCCGCGTGTCTCAAGGTCGCGCTCGCGCTCTACCAGCCCGCCATCGATACGCTGATTCCCGTATCGTCACCCGAAGCGGCGGAGCTCGTGAAGATCCTCGAGAACACGTTCCGCAGCGTGAACATCGGGCTCGTCAACGAAATGGCGATCGTCTGCGACAAGCTGGGCGTCGATGTGTGGGAAGTGATCGAGGCTGCGGCGACGAAGCCCTTCGGATTCATGAAGTTCACGCCCGGACCAGGCGTCGGCGGGCATTGCATCCCGCTCGATCCGCACTACCTCGCGTGGAAGATGCGGACGCTGAATTACAAGACGCGCTTCATCGAGCTCGCCGGCGAGCTGAACGCCGAAATGCCGGAGTTCTGGGTGGGGAAGGTCGTCGACGCGCTCAACGAGCAGGGCAAAGCCGTGCGCGGCAGCCGTGTCCTGCTGCTCGGCGTGGCGTACAAGAAGAACATCGACGACATTCGCGAGAGCCCGGCGCTGGACGTGATCCGCCTGCTGCATCAGCGCGGCGCGCAGGTGTCGTATCACGATCCGCACGTGCCGTCGATCAAGGAGGACGGCATTGCGCTCTCGTCCCAGCCGTTGACCGCCGAGACGGTGCGGAACGCCGACTGCGTCATGATCATCACCGACCACGCCGCGGTGGATTACCAGATGGTGAAGCGCACTGCCCGCGCGACCGTGGACACGCGTCACGTGCTGCCGCGTGAGCCCAAAGGAGGGGCGCGAGCGTGAAGGTCGCCGTCGTCGGCACGGGATACGTTGGTCTCGTCGTCGGCGCGTGTCTCGCCGAAACCGGCAATGACGTGATGTGCGCCGATGTGGATGCCAACAAGATCGGCCAGCTGAAGCAAAACAAGATCCCGATCTATGAGCCCGGCCTCGAGCCGATGGTCGTGCGCAACCAGCGCGAGGGCCGGCTCAGCTTCACGACGGACGTCCCGCAGGCAGTCGAGCGATCCGAGGTCGTGTTCATCGCCGTGGGTACTCCTCCTGACGAAGACGGCTCGGCCGATCTGCAGCATGTGCTCGACGTGGCTCGCACCATCGGGCAGCACATGAACGCGACGAAGCTCGTCGTCACGAAGAGCACGGTTCCGGTCGGTACGGCCGAGAAAGTCCGCGCCGAAATCGCGCGTCACACGACGACGCCGTTCCATGTCTGCTCGAACCCCGAGTTCCTGAAGGAAGGTGCGGCGGTCGAGGACTTCATGAAGCCGGACCGCGTGGTCGTGGGCGTCGACTCGGACCATGCCGCCAAGGTCATCGAAGAGCTGTACGCGCCGTTCGTCCGCACCGGCAATCCCCTGATCGTCATGGACATTCCGTCGGCGGAGATGACGAAGTACGCCGCCAACGCCATGCTGGCGACGCGCATCTCGTTCATGAACCAGATCGCCCGGCTGTGCGAAGCGGTGGGCGCCGATGTCACGCACGTCCGCCGCGGAATAGGCAGTGACCGCCGAATCGGCCAGGCCTTCCTCTTTCCGGGGCCGGGCTACGGCGGCTCCTGTTTTCCCAAGGATGTGAAGGCGCTCATTCGCACGGGCCGCGAGAACGAGGTGTCGCTCGACATTCTGCAAGCCGTCGAGGCCGCAAACGAGACGCAGAAGCACGTGTTGCTCGAGAAGCTGAAACGCCATGTCGGCAACCTGAAGCAGAAAACGGTGGCCGTCTGGGGACTCGCGTTCAAAGCCGAGACCGACGACGTGCGGGAGAGCCCGGCGCTCGTGCTCGTCGAAGCGTTACTCTGCGAGGGCGTGCAGGTGCAGGTGCACGATCCGGCCGCCATGAAGACCGCCGCCCGGCATCTCGGCTCGCGCGTGAAGTACGCGACGCACGCCTACGACGCCCTCGGCGGCGCCGACGCGCTGGCGATCGTGACCGAATGGCTCGAGTATCGCAATCCCGATTTTGCCCGGATCAAGCAGCTCCTGAACCGGCCGCTGATCGTCGACGGACGCAACCTGTACGACCCGGTCAAACTGGGCCGTCTCGGATTCACCTACGATAGCATCGGCCGCCGGCTCGGATGCGCGTCCTCGTAACGGGCGCCGCCGGATTCCTCGGATCGCATCTTGTAGACAGGTTCCTGGCACTCGGGTACGAAGTGCTGGGAATGGACAACCACATCACGGGAAATCCGGCTAATCTCGAGCACCTCGGCGCGCATCCGCGATTCCGCTTTGCCAATCAAGATGTCACCCGATACATCGAAGTCGAAGGACCGCTCGACGGCGTGCTGCACTTCGCCAGTCCGGCGAGTCCGGTCGACTACCTCGAGCTGCCGATCCAGACACTCAAGGTGGGCGCCCTCGGCACGCACAAGGCGCTCGGCCTGGCGCTGGCGAAACACGCCCGGTTCCTGCTCGCGTCGACATCGGAAGTCTACGGCGATCCGCTGGTCCATCCGCAGCCGGAGTCGTATTGGGGCAACGTCAATCCAGTCGGACCGCGGGGGGTCTACGATGAAGCCAAACGCTTCGCCGAAGCGCTGACGATGGCCTATCACCGCTTCCACGGACTCGACACGCGCATCGTGCGAATCTTCAATACGTACGGCCCGCGCATGCGGCCCAACGACGGGCGCGTGGTCTCTAATTTCATCGTCCAGGCGCTGCGGGGTGAGCCGCTGACGGTGTATGGCGACGGCTCGCAAACCCGCTCCTTCTGTTACGTGGAAGACATGATCGAGGGCATCGTGGCGTTATTCGAGCGGGGGAGCGCGGAACCCACGAACATCGGCAATCCCCACGAATTCACCGTTCGCCAGCTGGCCGAGCGCGTGCTGAAGCTCACAGGCAGCAAGAGCAGCGTCATCGAGCGGCCATTGCCGGTCGATGATCCGCAAGTGCGCCAGCCGGACATCACGCACGCCCGCGCAGCGCTCGGATGGGAGCCCAAGGTGACACTGGACGATGGGCTGCGCCGGACGATCGAATACTTCCGTGCCGTGGTGGCGCGTGAGGGAGCGGTCGCGCAATGAGTACGAAACGCGTGTTGCTCACCGGCGCCGCCGGCTTCATCGGGTCGCACGTGGGCGAAGCCTTGCTCGCGCGCGGCGTCCAGGTCACCGGCATCGACAACTTCGATCCGTTCTATGCGCGTGAGGTGAAGGAGCGCAACCTCCAGGGTTTGAGCAAGCAGCGCGGCTTCACGTTCATCGAGGCCGACGTGGCCCGCGATCCGCTGCCGCTCGACGGGATGGACGCAGTCATCCATCTTGCCGCGAAGCCGGGAGTGCGTCCATCGCTCGAGGATCCCGGCGCGTACATGGAAGCGAACGTCACCGCCACGGCGCGACTCTTCGATGCGGCCCGCCGGGCGGGCGTGATGCGCATCGTGTTCGGCTCGTCGTCATCGGTGTACGGTAATGCGACGCCGGCGCCGTTCGACGAGGATGAGCCGGCCGTTTCCCCCATCTCCCCGTACGCCGCGAGCAAGCGTGCCGGTGAGCTGCTGGCGTACGCGTTCGGTCACTTATACCCGCTCCGCATCATGTGCCTGCGGTTTTTCACCGTGTACGGCCCAAGACAGCGGCCGGACCTTGCCATTCACAAATTCACCGATCTGATCGCCCGGGGCCGACCGGTGCGGATGCACGGGGATGGGTCGAGTGAGCGCGACTATACCTATATTACCGACTGCCTCGATGGCGTCCTTGCCGGACTGGAGTGGACGGCGACGGCGCGTCCCGGCAGCGTGGAGATCGTGAATCTCGGCGGCGGGGCGCGGGTACGCCTCGACCGGCTCATCGCGCTCATCGCCGCCGCCCTGGGACGCGAGCCGAATATCGAGCGCCATCCCGATCAGCCCGGGGATGTGCGACTCACCGACGCTGACCTGGAGCACGCCGGTCGTGTCCTGGGGTTCCGCCCGAAGGTCGGGATCGAGGAAGGGATTCAGAAGTTCGTCGCCTGGTACGAGGAGGTTCATGGACGTCAGTCCCGAGCGTCTAGTCGAGCAAGCTAACGAGCGGTTTCAGCTGCAGGACTACTATGGGGCGATTCACCTGCTCGAAGAGGTCGTCGCCACCGGGCGTGCATTCGCCGACGCGCATCATCTGCTCGGTCTCTCCTACTCGCTCGTGGGGCAGCCCGAGAAGGCGCTGGAGCAGTTGGATCGCGCGCTTGCGCTCAATCCCAACTACATCGAAGCGCTGATTCACCGCGCGCTCGTGCTCAACGAGCTCGGTCGCGAGGAAGAGGCCAATGCCGCCCTGCGCCGGGCGCGGCAAGTCAGCACGGAGCGGCGCGGTGGATTTCACGGGCACGTAGCCGCGAAACTCGCCAACCAGCACGCCGCTATGGCGCAGGCCTATCTCGAGGCGGGAGGGCTCACCGAGGCGATCGCGCAATACGAAGCCGCACTCACTCTCGGGCCCGGATTCCACGACCTGCGCTACAGGCTCGGCCGTCTGCTGCTGGAAGCGGGGCGCGCGCTCGAGGCGCACGAGCAGTTCCAGCGCATCGTGCGCGAGCGCCCCTCGTTCCTCGATGCCGCCGCGATGCTGGGATTGGCGTCTTACCTCGCGGGCGATGGCCTGGGCGCGCGGGCCGTGTGGGAAGAGCTGCGCGCCAGGCGGCCGGAAGACCCGCGCGTGGAAGCCTACCTCGCCCTTCTGTCCCGCTCCGATGTGACACCGGTCGGCGCCGGCGCGAGCGACGCAGAACCGGCCGGCGACCAGAGACCAAAAAAGAAGAAGAAAACGTGAGACGCATCGGGATCGGGGTGCTCCTGCTCCTCGTTGCCTGCTCGCGGTCCGCGGCGAACCACGAGGAGCTCGGCGACCGCGCCTATGCGGCCGGGAATTATGTCGATGCGCTCGCGGAGTATCAGCTCGCCCGGAAAAGCAATGCCGGCAGCGCCACGTTGCTTGCGAAAGTCGGGGCGGCGGCGATGCATGCGGAGGATTACGAGCTTGCGGCGGACGCGTATCGCACGCTGGCCAAGCGCGACCGCTCGCGCGCGGATGAGGCGGCGGATGGGCTCGATCGGGTCGCGCGAGCGGCCCTCACCGCCAACGACCGGACCGCCCTGGCGAGCGCGTTGACGGGGATCCGCGAAGTCGCCCCACGGCGGCCTCTCGGGCGCTACGTGGTGCTGGCAGCGCTCGACGCGGTCGACCGGGGGGATACGGCCGGCGCCGCCGCCTTACTGCCCGTGGCGGCAGCCTCGGCCGTCGACGCGACCCGCTCCGACTCGCTACTGTTCGTCTACGGCATGGCGCTCGTGCGAGTCAAGGATTGCAGCACCGCGGTGCGCGTCTTTGAAGGGGTCATCCGCCGGCAGCGAGCGGCGTCGGTCGTCGAGTCATCGCGCGAGGGTCTTGGCTTGTGCGCGCTGATCGAGGGACAGCAGGCGCTCGATAATAATCGGCCGGGTGACGCGGAGGGCTGGTTCCGCCGCGCGACGGCGCCTGGAGCATCGCCCGACGTCGTGCGCGCCGCATTTCTCGGTCTTGGCGATGTCCGGCTCGCGCAGGGCGACATCGCCGGGGCCATGGAGAGTTACCAGCAGGCGCTCGCCGGCGGCACGCCGGGGGACACGATCTCACAGCGAGCGCAGGAAAAGCTCAACGCGTTGGGAAAGGCTGAACCGGAATGAGGAAGCAGCAAACGATATTGATGGCTGTGTATGGCGTACTGGTTCTGAGCGCCGGCTGCGGCAGGCGCGCAGCGCGGCAGGCGCCCCCGGCGCCCGATCCGGCCGTGAGCCTGCAGCGAGCGCTGGAGCAATTTCGCCGCGGCAACTTCCGGCGTGCCCAGACCGAATTCCAGCGGTTAGAATTCGAGTTCGGGCCGAACCAGCGGGAGATGGCGCAGACCCGCTATTACCTCGCCGAGTGTTCGTTCCAGATGGGCGAGTACGTCCAGGCGGCGACCGATTTTCGCAAGGTCGCCGATGAGTTTTCGACCACCGAATACGCGCCGCTCGCGCTGCTGCGCGCCGGGGACTCGAATCTCAAGCTGTGGCATCGCCCCGAGCTCGATCCGAGCTACGGTGAGACCGCGCTGGCGATTTATCAGGAGCTGGCGGGACGCTATCCGGACAGCGACGCGGCCGCGCGCGCGCGCCCGCACGTGCGCCGGCTCGAGAATCAGTTCGCGGAGAAGGCCTACAAGACCGGCCAATTCTACTTTCGGCGCAAGGCATTCGACTCGGCCATCATCTATTTCAAGGACGTCATCGCGAACTATCCGAATTCCGAGCGCGCGCCCGACGCCCTCTTACGGCTGGTCGACAGCTACCACGCGATTGGATACAAAGAGGAGATGCAGGAAACCTGCGCGCATCTGCGGCGCTATTACCCGAACGCGGCGCGGCTGGACCGCAGCTGTCCACCCGCCGCGGATTCCAGCGCGACTCGGTCCTGAGCGGTGTGAACGCGCTGTTCGGGGGATCGTTCGACCCCGTCCATGTGGCGCATCTAATCGTGGCGGAAGCGGCGGCTGACGCGCTCGGTGACGACACCACCGTTCGCTTTCTGCCGGCCCGCGAACAACCCTTCAAACGCGCGGCGCACCAGGCGACCGCTGAGCAACGCGCCGAGATGCTGGATCTGGCGGTGCGCGGCAATCCCCGGTTACAGGTCGAACGAGTGGAGTTGAGCTTACCGGCGCCCTCCTATACCGTGCGAACGCTGCGCGCGCTCGCCGAACGGGAATCGGACGGGGGCGGGGCGGGCGGGGCGGGCGGGGCGGGCGGGGGGGGCGGGGGGGGCGGAGGGGGCGGGGGACGGAACCGCTTCACGTTATTGTTGGGGGCGGACGCGGCGCGG
This sequence comes from Gemmatimonadales bacterium, assembly GCA_035551075.1. Classification (GTDB taxonomy): domain Bacteria; phylum Gemmatimonadota; class Gemmatimonadetes; order Gemmatimonadales; family GWC2-71-9; genus 20CM-2-65-7. Next base: position 23,291 of record DASZNX010000333.1, read on the forward strand.
GACTTGGCCGCGTGGTGGGAAGTCGAAGCCCTGCCTGGCCTCGCCGACATCGTGGTGTTCGCCCGGCCCGGCTCGTCGGTGCCGCGACACCCGCTCATCAAGCGAGTGATCCCGGTACCTACCATCGACCTCTCCGCGACACAGGTGCGGGAGCGCGTCAAGCAGGGACGTTCCATTCGATATTTAGTGCCTGAGCCGGTCCGCGAGTTCATCGCGGCCCACAGGCTGTACCGCTAGAGGAATATGGCAAATCGTCTGTTCACGAAAATCTTCGGGACGCGATTCGATCGCGAGTTGAAGCGCATCCAGCCGATCGTGGATGCGATTCACAAGCACGAGGAGCGCCTGAAGACCCTGAGCGAGACCGAGCTTCAGGCGCAGACGGCCAAATTCCGCGAGGTGATTGCCCAGCGCACGGGTCCGCTGCAGGCGGACGTCGAGCGGATCAAGCGCGAAAAGCACGATTGTCCCGATCCCGAAAAGCGCGCCGACCTCGCCGCACAGCTGACCCGGGCGGAAGAGAGCTACGTCAAGGAGTTGCAGCGGACGCTGGACGACCTGCTGCCCGAGGCGTTCGCAACTGTGCGCGAGGCCTGTCGACACCTGATGGGCACGGAGGTGGTCGTCACGGGGCACACGCTGAAATGGGACATGGTGCCGTATGACGTTCAGCTCATCGGCGGCATTGTGCTCCACCAGGGCAAGATCGCGGAAATGGCGACGGGCGAGGGCAAGACGCTGGTCGCGACGCTGCCGCTCTATCTCAATGCGCTCGCGGGACGCGGCGTGCACCTCGTCACCGTCAACAACTACCTCGCGCGCCGTGACTCACAGTGGATGGGCCATCTCTTCAAGTGGCTCGGCCTCACCGTGGGTTGTATCGACGATACGCAGCCGTCCACGCCGGAGCGGCGTGCCGCCTACCAGTGCGATATCACGTACGGGACGAACAACGAGTTCGGCTTCGACTACCTGCGCGACAACATGGTCTTCAGCCTGGACCATCGCGTCCAGCGCGGCCACGTCTACGCGATCATCGACGAAGTCGATTCGATTCTGATCGACGAGGCACGAACGCCGCTGATCATCTCCGGCCCGGTCGGCACGGAATCCGACGAAAAGTACGCGCAGCACAATGCCCAGGTCGTGCAGCTCGTCCGCAAGCAGACCGCGGTCGTGAACGACCTCATCGCGCGCGGCGAGCCGCTCCTCGCCAATCCTGACACCAACTACGAGGGCGCGAAGCTGCTCTATAAAGCGCAGCTCGGCATGCCCAAAAACAAAAAGCTGCTGAAGCTGCTGAACGAGCAGGGCGTGAAGCAACTGGTGCAGCGGGTCGAGCTCGACCGCCTCGCGGATCGCAAGCGCCCGGCGCGTGACCAGGAGATGCGCGATATCGAGGATGACCTGTTCTTCGTCATGGACGAGCGCGGCCGGTCGGTGCACCTGACCGACAAGGGTGTCGAGACGATGTCGCCGCAGGATCCCACGCTGTTCGTGGTGCCGGACATCTCGCACGCCGTTCACGAGCTGGAGCACGATCATGAGCTGTCTCCTGCCGAGCGCATCGAGCGCCGGCGCGCGGTGGAGGCGGAGTATGCCGCGAAGAGTGAGACCCTCCATATCATCCACAAGCTGTTGCAGGCGCACGCCCTGTACGAAAAAGACGTCGAGTACGTGGTGCAGGACGGACAGGTGTTCATCGTCGACGAGTTCACCGGACGGCTGATGCCGGGGCGGCGCTGGTCGGATGGCCTGCATCAGGCGGTGGAAGCGAAGGAAGGCGTGACCGTGCGCGAGGAGACGCAGACGCTCGCGACGATCACGATTCAGAACTACTTCCGCATGTACGAGAAGCTCGCGGGCATGACGGGCACCGCCGAGACCGAAGAGACCGAGTTCCACGAGATCTACAAGCTCGAGGTCTCCGTCATTCCGACCAACCGGCCCGTGCGCCGCGTCGACAAGCACGACCTCGTGTACAAGACGCGAAAGGAAAAGTACGACGCGATCATGGAGGAGGTCGAGCGCCAGCATAAACGCGGGCTCCCGATTCTCGTCGGCACGACCAACGTCGAAGTTTCCGAGACGCTGTCGCGCTTGATGAAGCGGCGAGGCCTGAAGCACGAGGTCCTCAACGCTAAGTATCACCAGCGCGAGGCCGAGATCGTGGCGCAGGCGGGACAGCCCGGCGCGATCACGATCGCAACGAACATGGCCGGCCGCGGCACCGACATCAAACTCGGTCCCGGCGTCAAGAAGTGTCAGGTCTGCGGTATCAAGGCCCGCGAAGCACCCTTCGGCCAGATGCTCGAGAAACCCGAC
>DASZNX010000334.1:0-6554 GCA_035551075.1 Gemmatimonadales bacterium
CCGTGGTCATGCGCGGGGTGAACGAGGATGAGCTCGTAGAGCTGATCGAGTTTGGCCGCGCGCATGACGCAGAAGTGCGCTTCATCGAGTACATGGATGTCGGCGGCGCAACCGGCTGGACGGCGGAGCAAGTAGTGTCGCAACGCGAAATCCTGCATGCACTCGCGGCTCGGTATGGTCGCATCACCCCTGCCGCCGAGAATAACGATCCCACGGCTCCGGCCGAGCGCTTCCAGCTGCCGGACGGAACTACGTTCGGCATTGTTGCGTCGACCACCGCACCGTTCTGCCGCTCGTGCGACCGCAGCCGGCTCACCGCGGACGGAAACTGGCTGCTCTGTCTGTATGCCGCGGGAGGCATCGATTTGCGTGCACCACTGCGCAACGGCGCCAGCGATCAGGAATTGGCGGAGCTCATCGCATCGACCTGGCGTGGACGCACGGACCGCGGCGCGGAAGTTCGCCTGGGTGTGAGCGATCGCTCACCACTCTATCGAGTCGAGGGATTACGCGCGGATCCTCACAGAGAAATGCACACTAGAGGAGGGTAACAGGGCCCGTTAACTTCCCCCGCACCATGCTCACCAAGATCACCGTCGTCGGCGCCGGCAATGTCGGCGCGACGACCGCCCAACGCCTCGCCGAAAAGCAGCTCGCTCGCACCATTGTCCTCGTCGATGTCATCGAAGGGGTACCTCAGGGGAAGGGACTCGATCAGTTCGAATCCGCGCCCATCGAGGGATTCGATACCCGCATCGAGGGCGCCAACGATTACAGGCCCACGGCCGGCTCCGAGCTCGTCGTCGTCACCGCCGGCATCGCGCGCAAACCGGGCATGAGTCGTGACGACCTCGTCCGCACCAACGCCGACATCGTCAAACAGGTCTCTCAACAGATCAAGCAGAACTGTCCCAAGGCCATCGTGGTTGTCGTATCGAATCCCCTGGATGTCATGTGTTGGGTCACGAAACAGGTGACGGGTTTCCCGCGCGAGCGGGTGATCGGTATGGCCGGAGTCCTGGATACCGCACGCTATCGCTCGTTCCTCGCTGAGGCGCTCGACGTGTCTGTGCAGGACATTCAGGCAATGGTCCTCGGCGGGCACGGCGATACGATGGTGCCGCTCGTCTCCTACACGACCGTCTCCGGCATCCCCGTCACGCAGCTCCTCGACAAGGCCAGGCTCGACAAAATCGTTGATCGCACGCGCAACGGGGGCGCCGAGATCGTGGCGTTTCTGAAAACGGGCTCGGCGTACTACGCGCCGTCGGCAGCCACAGCCCAGATGGTGGAATCGATCGTCCTGGATCAGAAGCGCGTGCTGCCCTGCGCGGCATGGCTGCAAGGCGAATACGGCTTGTCCGGGATGTACTGCGGCGTACCCTGCAAGCTCGGCAAAAATGGGCTCGAGCGGATTCTCGAAGTGCAGCTGACGGCGGACGAAACGGCGGCGCTCAAGAAATCGGCCGACGCGGTCAAGCAGACGATGGCGGCGGTAAGCCTATGACCACTTCCGTGCGCGATCTCCGCGAGCAGGGATTCGGCGCCACCGAGCGGCGCGACGCCTGGTGGATCGGGCCGGCGCTCACCGCGCTCGTGCTGGGGAGCTTCGCCATCTACGCCACGTGGGCCGCGTGGGTGAACCGCAATTTCGAATGGGGTCCGTACCTCTCGCCCTTTTATTCGCCGCTCATCAACGCGGGGTGGTGGCCGCTCTCGCCGGCGTTTCTGATTCTCGTCTTCCCGCTGGGCTTCCGCGCCACGTGCTACTACTACCGGAAAGCCTATTACCGAGCCTTTTTCCTCGATCCCGTAGCCTGCGCGGTGGGCGAGCCGCGCCACGACTATCGCGGTGAGACGAAATTTCCATTCATCCTCCAGAACATCCATCGCTTTTTCATGTACGCCGCGGTGATCTTCATCGTCATTCTATCGTACGACGTCTGGGTCGCGACGCGCTGGCCCGTCAACGGCGTGCTCGCCAACGGCGCGTCGGCCGCCGGGCCGACACAGTTCGGCGTCGGCGTTGGAACGCTCGTGATGGCGCTCAACGTGATCCTGCTGTCGTGCTATACGTTCGGCTGTCACTCGCTCCGCCATTTAGTGGGCGGTCAGGTGGACTGTTTTTCCTGTGCGCGCGGCGGCAAAGCGCGCTACCGGACGTGGCGCGGAGTGAGCGTGCTCAACCGTTATCACCAGTTGTTCGCCTGGTGCTCGCTGTTCTCGGTCGCACTGACCGACCTGTACATTCGCCTCTGCGCAATGGGCGTCATTCACGACCTCAGGATCCTGTGACCGCGATCAGCCCCGTTGGCCATGCCCTAAAGCGAGCGGTAGGAGGCGGTAAGGGGCGGTACCGCCTCCTACCGCCCCCTACCGCCTCCTGTAGGGCACAGATGAAGAACTCCGGGATAGCCGCCTAATGTCTCCTCAAGACATCCGCACTCACAATTACGACGTCGTCGTAATCGGCGCGGGTGGCGCCGGTCTACGGGCCGCGATCGAAGCGAGCGCCCAGAAGGCCAAAGTCGCGCTCGTCTGCAAGTCGCTGCTGGGCAAGGCGCACACCGTCATGGCGGAGGGGGGCGCAGCCGCGGCGCTGGCCAACGTGTTTCCGGAAGACAATTGGCGCGTGCATTTCCGCGACACGATGCGCGGCGGTAAGATGCACAACAACTGGCGCATGGCGCAGATCCATGCCCAGGAAGCGCCGGACCGCATCAAGGAGCTCGAAGCGTGGGGCGCGCTATTCGACCGCACGCCCGATGGCCGCATCAATCAGCGGCCGTTCGGCGGCCACACCTACAGCCGCCTGGCACACGTCGGCGATCGGACCGGGCTCGAAATGATCCGCGTGCTCCAGGACAAGGGCGTGCACTCCGGAATCGATGTGCACATGGAATGCACGATCGTGCGGCTGTTTGTCAGCGGCGGCCGGATCGCCGGCGCGCTGGGGTACTTTCGCGAGAATGGGCGCTTTGTGCTGTTCAACAGCGGGGCCATCGTGCTCGCGACGGGCGGAATCGGGAAAGCCTGGCAGATCACGAGCAACTCGTGGGAATACACGGGCGACGGACACGCCCTCGCCTACGAAGCGGGCGCCGAGCTGATCGACATGGAGTTCGTGCAGTTCCACCCGACCGGCATGGTCTGGCCGCCGAGCGTGCGCGGCATTCTCGTCACCGAAGGGGTGCGCGGCGAAGGCGGCGTCCTGAAGAACAACACGGGCGAGCGATTCATGTTTCGCTATATGCCCGACATGTTCAAGGGCGACTATGCGGAAACAGAGGCTGAGGCGGATGCCTGGGTGAAGGGCGACCGCAAGAAGAATCGGCGGCCGCCGGAGCTTCTGACCCGTGATGTGGTTGCCAAGGCCATCAAGAAAGAGGTCGAAGAGGGGCGAGGCACCGAACACGGCGGTGTTTTTCTCGACATCGCATCCAAGCAGAGCCCGGACTACATCAAGCGGAAACTGCCCAGCATGTATCATCAGTTCAAAGAGCTGGCGCACGTGGATATCACCAAAGACGCGATGGAAATCGGGCCAACGACGCATTATGTGATGGGCGGTGTCAAAGTCGACGCCGAAACGCAAGAATCGACGGTGCCCGGCCTCTACGCCGCCGGAGAAGTCGCCGGCGGCATGCACGGCGCGAATCGGCTCGGCGGCAACTCGCTCAGCGATCTCCTGGTATTCGGGCGGCGCGCCGGGCAATACGCGGCGTCCCAGCGCAGTCCGGCACCGCGGATTCCCACTGACGAGATCGAAACCGCGATGCGCGAAGCGCTCGCGCCTTTCGAGCGCGAAGGGGAGAATCCCTTTGCGGTGCAGGCCGCATTGCAGAAGGTGATGCAACGGGACGCCAGTATCATCCGGGACAAACGCGGCCTGGAAAACGCGCTCGCCGAGCTCGAGAAACTCAAGGCACGGGCGCGGAACGTCGGGGTGACGGGGAGCCGTGAGTACAATCCCGGCTGGCACACGGCGATCGACCTGCGCTCCCTCCTCGTGGTGGCCGAGGCGAGTGCCCGCGCCGCGCTCGAGCGCACCGAAAGTCGCGGTGCCCACACGCGCAGCGACTATCCCGACTCCGATGAGAAACAGGCACGCGAGCAGATCGCGATCAAGAAAGAAGGGGATCGCATGGTCGTGCGGCGCGAGGCGCAGTCGCCGATTCCCGCGGATCTGATGGCACTCATCAAGGAAGGGAAATAACCGTGGCCGAGCAGCGGACGCTCAAACTCTTCCGCGGCACGCGCGAAGGCGGCGAGCTGAAGGAGTACCAGGTCGCGGCCGGTGAGGGCTCGGTGGTGCTCGACGCCGTGCACACGATTCAGGCCGAGCAGGCGCCGGACCTCGCCGTGCGCTGGAATTGCAAAGCCGGCAAATGCGGATCCTGTTCGGCGGAGATCAACGGCAAGCCGAAGCTGATGTGCATGACCCGCATGTCGGACTATCCGGCCGACGAGACGATCACCATCATGCCGATGAAGGCGTTCCCCGTCATCAAGGACCTCGTCACGGATGTCTCGTGGAATTACGAGGTGAACAAACGGATTCCGGCGTTTCAGCCACGCAAGCCCGATGCGCCGGATGGCACATGGCGCATGTACCAGTTCGAGGTCGAGCGGCCGCAGGAATTCCGCAAATGCATCGAGTGCTTCCTCTGCCAGGACGTCTGTCACGTCCTGCGCACCCACGACAAGCATGAGCAGTTCATGGGCCCGGCCATGCTGGTGCGCGCCGCCGTCTATGAAATGCACCCGCTCGATGAGGCCGATCGGCGCGAACACCTGCGTCGCCAGGGCGGCATCGGCTACTGCAACATCACGAAGTGCTGCACCGAAGTCTGTCCGGAATCGATCACGATCACGGACAACGCCATCATTCCGCTGAAGGAGCGCGTCGTCGACGCGGACTACGATCCGCTGGCGGCTTTGTGGCGCAAACTCACTGGATAACCCAGGATCTCTCCGGCCAACACAATCGTTTCCGTAAGTGATGACGTGCGAGGAGGTCTTGTGAAGAGTGACAAGATGATCCCCACCGTCGTTGTGGTTGGTGCTGGATTCGGCGGTTTGCGCGTTACCCACGCTCTGCGGCGCGCGCCAGTGCAAGTCGTTCTAGTCGACCGCAATAATTACCACCTCTTCCAGCCGCTCCTGTACCAGGTCGCGACCGCCGGCCTCGAGCCCGAAGAGATCGCCAAACCGGTCCGCTCGATCCTTCGGGGGCAGAAGAACTTCGATTTCCGGTTGCTCGACGTGACACGCGTGGATTTCACGGCGCGCCGCCTGGAAACCAGCGACGGTCCGATCACCTACGATTTTCTGGTATTGGCGCCCGGCGGGGAGACTAATTTCTTCGGGCTCGAATCGATCCGGCGCCACGGAATGGGCCTCAAGGGCATTCCCGATGCGATCGCGATCCGCAATCACGTCCTGACCTGCTTCGAGCGCGCGATGCTCGAGCCTGACCCTGACAAGCGGCGGGCGCTGCTGACCTTCATCGTCGTCGGCGGCGGGCCGACTGGCGTGGAAATGGCGGGTGCGCTGTCCGAGCTGATTCGCCTGGTGCTCGTGAAAGACTATCCGCGGCTCAACATCAAGGACGTCCGCATCCTGCTGCTCGAAGCGACCGATAAATTGCTGCCGGCGCTTCCGGAGCGGCTTCGCGAAGCGGCGGGCAAAACGCTGTGGCGCAAGTATGTCGAGGTCCGGTTCGGCGCGACGGTCGGCGACTTCGATGGCTCGGAAGCGCGTCTCAAGAGCGGTGAAATCATTCCGGCACAGACCCTGATCTGGGCTGCCGGCGTCCGCGCCGCGCCGCTCACGGCAACGCTCGGCGTTGGCGCCTCCCGCCAGGGCCGCATCCCGGTCGAGCCCACGCTCCAACTCGCGAACCATCCCGAAGTGTTCATCATCGGTGACGCGGCCTATCAGGAGCAGGACAGTGAACCGCTCCCGATGGTCGCACCGGTGGCAATCCAGATGGGCGAATCCGTCGCGCGGAACATCGTCCGCCAGCTACGCGGCCAGCCGCTCCTCCCGTTCCGCTACCGCGATCAGGGGACGCTCGCCACGATCGGGCGCAATGCGGCGGTGGCGTATGTCTACGGGCTCAAGCTCAGCGGCTTTCCAGCATGGGTGATGTGGCTCGTGGTCCACATCATTCAGCTCATCGGCTTTCGGAACAAGTTGTTTGTCCTGCTGAATTGGGCCTGGGACTATTTCTTCTACGAGCGGGCGGCGCGGCTGATCACGCGCGACTGACTGACCGGCGGACGGCGCCGTGGCGCGCGAACCAGACTGCTCCAGCCGCAGGTGATACACCAGCGACGCTCCACATACGGAAGCAGCCGCCGCAGGATGGGATGGCGGATCAACGTGAGATCATTCGCGCAGTGCGGGCAAATCCGCGTGGCGGGCAGAATCAGATAGGCCACGCCGAGGACGATTCCGAAGCGCAGCAGCACGGTGGCAAACAGCACGACGGCGATCAGCATTGGCGGCGTGCCTCCCAGGCCCGATCCAGTTCTCTCAACGCTACCCTG
>DASZNX010000335.1:0-3864 GCA_035551075.1 Gemmatimonadales bacterium
CACTCGACGCTCGCTCCGACTCCGGACACGCCGCCTCCCAAAGCGTAGCCCCAACCACAATTCACGATTCTTGGCACGGCTTGCAGCTCACGCGCGAGCCTGACTCTGACATTTGGGGCTTACATGAATCGCATAGTGGCAATGCTCGTTGCAGGCCTGGTCCTGACCGGCAGTCGGCGCGTTCAGGCGCAGCATCCAATGCATCAAGACACGACGACACATGCTCGCAGAGCGCGCCCCGACACAGGCATGATGATGATGTTGAACCCGCTCGGCGTGCCCATGGAGCGCATGGGGTCCGGCACAACCTGGATACCAGACGCGGTCCCGCTGCCCGCGCGGCATCACATGGTCGGCCCCTGGCTCCTCATGTTGCATGGATTCGCGTTCGCGCAATACGATGCGCAGGGCGGGCCGCGCGGTGACGAGCAGTTCGGTTCCCTCAATTGGGCAATGGTCATGGCGAGTCGCGATCTGCTCGGCGGTCGGTTTCAGGGAAGAGCTATGCTGAGCTTGGACCCTGCCACCGTTACCAATCGCGGCTACCCGTTGTTGCTACAAAGCGGCGAGAGCTACCAGGGGCAGCCGCTCGTCGATCGCCAGCACCCACACGACTTCTGGATGGAGCTGGCCGCGATGTACGAGCGAGCACTCTCGTCCAATATCGGCATCTCCCTATATGGAGCGCCGTCCGGCGAGCCTGCGCTCGGCCCGGTCGCTTTCATGCATCGACCCTCGGCAATGGACAATCTCGTCGCGCCGCTCGGGCATCACTGGCAGGACGCGACTCACATCAGTTTCGGCGTGATCACGGCCGGCATCTTCGGGCATCATTGGAAACTCGAGGGCTCTGCCTTCAACGGTCGCGAGCCGGACGAGGAACGCTGGGGATTCGATCCGATCCGGGTTGATTCCTATTCGGGGCGGTTCAGCGCGCACCTCGATTCCAATTGGACGATCTCTGCTGGCTATGGCTATCTGAAGAGTCCCGAGGCCTTGCATCCTGACGAGTCCGTCCATCGGGCAAGCGCCTCCATTCTCCACGGCCGGAAGCTTGGAGATGACGGCGTATTCGCGGCGGCGCTCGTGTGGGGCGCGAATCGGAAAAGCGCAAGCACGACGCATTCCGCACTCGCCGAGGCGGAGGCTGTCTTGGACCGCAGCAACACGGTGTATGGACGACTGGAGCTCGTGCAGAAGACCGCCGAGGATCTGGCGCTGAACACATTTGCGCCGGAAACCCGATTCAACATCACCGCGGTCTCCGGTGGTTACATCCGGGAGCTGTTCCGCGGCTCACGCGCGACGCTCGGCATTGGGTTGCAGGGGACGCTAAATAGCGTTCCGACCAGTCTGGAGCCGATCTATGGGTCCCGCACTCCCGTCGGCGGTTTCGTGTTTTTGAGGGTCCGGCCGATCCACGGTCCCCATCAGATGAGCAACGAAACCATGCGCATGGACCATGACCACGACGAGGAGGACTGAGCACACGAGTCATGTCCTTCGTCGCTACGTGCTGATGTAGGCGATGGTGAAGGCTGGAGAGTCTCAGCGATTGATCCAGTACGAGACCTTCACGAGAAAGCTGTTGTCCGGCCGGAGATGGAAGAGATCGCTTAGATCTCCGCCGAGATTCTGCGTCCCCTCCGCGCCCGTCGATCCCTGCCGGCCCTGACTCCACACGAAGAAGAGCGTCGAGCCTGGCCGGTATTCCCACCGGAACACGACGTTCGAGCGGAACTGCTTGAAGTTGAACCCGCCGATGTTATTGGTGACGCTCGTGTCGGTGACCGCCTGGTAGCGGCTGTTGTAGTCGGCCGCGCGGGGATTCGCCGACAGCTCGCGCACTTTGGTGTACGTCCCCTTCGAGATGAACGGTTGCGCGTAGATCTGGAGTGACATGTTCGCGTTGAACGGATAGGTAATGCGTCCCGTCAACGAGAACTCCTTCTGCTCGAGGTGGGCGAACTGATAATGGGTCACGTTGTTCGTGTCGGTGCGCGGACCAAGGGGCTGCACGTCGTTCCGCGAGCGCGAAAAGTTCGGCGAGATCGCGGCGGTCACCCGCTTCGCGACCTTGAAATCGAGCTCTGGAGACAGGCTGAGACTGCGCGAGCGGCCGCCATCGCCCTGGAAGTAGTTGACGAATAAGTACGGCACGATCGCCTTGCGGTCATCGCCGACGATGCCGAGCCAGGGCGCGACGTAGGGGTCCTGCCGCACCGCCGGGCCGCCGCGCGCGCACGAATAGCAGTACGTCGTGCCCAGCTGGCCGACCGTGCCGCCAACGTGCAACGACCACGTGTTTCGGAACGTCGTGTGCGTGTTGGTATTGAACGCTCGCTCCTCCGGTAATCCATCGGTCGTCCAGTACTGCCACCAGTTGAAGTTCCACTGAAAGCGTTGGTACAGCTTGCGGGTGTGCCGATCGAAGTAGCCCGCCCATGTGCTCCAGGCGATCTGATCGGCACGCCGCAGATACCCCAGGTCATTGATTTCGAAGCCCGGCGAACGCCGCTCCACGTTCGTCTGAAAGAGCAGGTGATTCCCGCCCACTTTGCCGAACTGCAGTCCCTCGGCGTGGCCGGACAGCGACGTGAGCGTCGAGTCGAAGCGGACGCCGCCGGCGACATCGGGCCGCTGGTAGTAGTGCGTGGCTTCGGTCTGGGTGAGGGCGATCGCCTGGCGGCTGCCCGCGACCTTGCTGAAATCCACGGACCCGGAAACCTCGTAGCGGCCACCGGGGAAGCGATGGCGGAAATCCATCGCCCCGACGTAGGCGCTGGAGTGGAGGTATGCAGAGGTCCACGCGTCGTTGTCGCGGTTCACCGCGGTCACGATGCCGCCGATGCTGCTTTCGCCGCCACGCAGGTCCTGCTTCAGACGCACCGTGCCGTAATTGGTCGTCGGCTCGATCGTGACGCCGCCCTGGCCGACCTCGTGGGCGGTCACGGCATCGAGCGCGCCGATCGTGAGGCCGTTGGACAGACGACCCGTGAGCTTCGCCGCGCCAAGGATCGTCGTAAAGGCGGGCGACGTCGTGTCGGAATACACACCACTGAGCTCGGGCGCGCGGCCGATGCGCCGCGAGTACACGAGCCCCTCACCGGTCGAGCAGTCGTTGACCGCGGTGCAGTTGACGTTGAATTGGAACTGGCCGGCACCCTGGACAAAGAAGGGCCGTTGCTCGCGGAAGAAGGTTTCGAATGCGGTGAGGTTGAGCACGCCGGGATCCGCTTCGACTTGGCCGAAGTCGGGATTGATCGTCGCGTCGAGCTTGAGGTTCGAGGCGACGCGGTATTTCAGGTCGGCGCCCATCGCGAACTGCTGGTCGCGGCCGATTGTGGTCGCCTGGAACTGAGAGACGTTCTTCGTCACAGCGTAGGGAGCGGCTTCGAAGCGACGCGGAGTTTCGAGATCGTCCAGATCGGAGATCTCGCCGAATTGTGAGACGAATCCCGCCTGTGATTGCCGGATCAGCGGCCAGGAGACACGCTGCGCGTGGCGATAGATGTCGCGGTCGGCCGTGAAACCGAACGTGTGCGAGCGCTGCTTGCCGTACGACAGCTGCGAGAGCGGAATGCGAAACTCCGCCGTCCAGCCCTGGGCATCGATGCGCGTCGCGACGTCCCAGACGGCGTCCCAGGCGAAGTCTTCATTGCCGTCGTTGAAGATCTGCGCATCGAGCTTCACGCCCGAGGGGTTCACGCCGAACTCGTACCCGGTCCGCCGGTCGTGGTACGAGTCGATGAACAGCCACACCATGTCCGATGGCGTGAAGTAGTCGCGGCGCGCGAGGACTGTGATGATGCTGTCGGGATGGGGATCGAAGCAGCGAACGAACACGTACAGATTCGCCGCGTC
>DASZNX010000336.1:0-1848 GCA_035551075.1 Gemmatimonadales bacterium
TTGCGCGACTGCCGCCACACGCCCGCACATTTCCATGTAGAGGATGATCGCGATCGCTCCGAGCACGATTGACCACATCAACCGGTATCCGAACAGCGCCCCGGCCTGCATCGTGAAGACGATCTGCCCGAGATCGACGAAACCGCCGAGCGCGGTCATGATGCCCAGCGTGAGCTGGAAGATTTTGTTCACTGCAGATGTGCTAACACGGCGCTGAAGCCTGCCTGAATCCGCCGAAACTCCTCCTCGAATCCCGGCGCCGGGCTCGCTGCGGCGAGCTTCTTCGCATGCTCCTGCGCAGTCTCGTGGAGGTAGTGCGCGTGCCCGCGCGCGAATCCGCTCGTTAGCTGCCCGCGCTCCGCAAGCTGCTCGAACAGGCGAACCTCGGCCTCGAGTGAGCGGAGCTGGGTCATCTCGCTCATGAGCTGCTCCTCTTTCATCGTCGATGATGAGGAGCAGGCAAGCACGCAGAGCAGCGCCCCGGCGAGCCAGAGCTTCATGCGGGAGGCGACGGGTCCATGACCTGCGGAACGAAGACGTCCGGCGACGCATTGGTACGCGGACGCTCGTGACAGCCGGGCAAGAACAGCGTAGCCACGAGTTGGAGCACCAGGATCAACGAGAATACCGCGCCCGCCATCATGCCGACCTGTCCCATGAACCGCGTGCGGTCCGCCGCCCTGTCTTTCGCATTAGCCGAGATTGCGCGCGCGGTGAGACCCGCCGCGATCGCGACTGCCAACGCCGCGAACGAGACGAGGCGCGGTCCCAGCGGCGAATGGACTCGACAGACCTCGTGGACCGCGAAGTAACTCGCGACGAGACCGGCAAACCAGGCGACCGGCGCGCCGAACACGGCGAACCATAGCGCGAGACTGCCGCGGCGGTCCTCAGAAGACGCGCGGAGAGACATAGATCATGTAATAGAGCGGCACCCAGACCAGAGAGACAAAGAACCAGTACATCACCGCATCCGCGACGTCCGCGAAATGCTTCTTCTCGATCGGTGCCAACAAGAACAGCGCGAGGAACACCAGCGTCTCGCCAAAGTCGAAGGCCAGCAGCGTCGTGTGAAAGCCCACGGTAATCCAGACCGCCGAGCCGTACGCCGATCCGTCCCAGCGGAATGGCAGCGCGTGCAGCTCATAGGCGCGGATCGCGACAATGACCGCTTCGACAACCACGCCCACGATGGACCAAAAGATCACCGCGGTCCGGTCGAGGTTCTTGGCCGCTCGTCCGAGCAGCCAGGCGGGAATGAGGCTGAGCAGCGCGGCCCCGACAAAGACACTGCCGACAGCAAGGTTGGGCGGGGGCGTTCCCGAGGGCGGCCACGCCGGGCTGCGACGACTCAAGTACACGTAGGCCACCGCGCACAGCGCGAGCGACGACCCCTCGATCACCATGAACCCGAGTGTGCCCCACCATGTTGGCGAGGCCACGCCGAAGCCTTCGCTGGGCAATTGCGACGCGTCGACGGATTTTGGATGCGCGCTGATCATGCGGACCCTCCCGCCTTGGGCCAGGCCCAGATGATGAGCGATGGAACGGCGATCCCGGTCCCGACCACGAGCCCCCAGGGTGTGAAAATCAGCATCACGAGGCCGATTGTCGTTCCGACAGCACAGAAGAACGTCCAAACGGTGGGGCCCGGCAGGGAAATACGCCGCACGGGAATCGCGTCGAGCGCGCTGGTGAACAGCGTTTCACGCCGATGCGGCCGCAGTCCGACGACGATCGGTCGTTCTTCCGCCACAGTCCGATCCCACAGGGGATCACGGCTCTCCACGACCGGCAAGGCCGCGAAGTTGCCGGGTGGCGGCGGCGACGTCGTCGCCCATTCCAGCG
>DASZNX010000337.1:0-9133 GCA_035551075.1 Gemmatimonadales bacterium
GGCGCGCTCGTCCTCGCTGAGCTGCTCCCACTGTTGCAGGCCGAGCAACGGCTCGAGAGAATGAAAGGCGCGGTACTGCCGTTCGAGGAGCGGGCGCAATCGGATCGCGATGGCATCGAGCGTCTCCTGCGGCCTCAGGCCACCGCCGTGCGGCGAGCGCGCGTTATGGCCGGCGGCAACCAGTTGCTTCAGGGCTCCGATCCGGGTCATCACGAACTGATCGAGGTTCGTGGAAAAGATGCCGAGAAAGCGGAGCCGGGCCGCGGCCGGCGTGGCCTGGTCCTCAGCGAGTGTGAGCACCCGGCTGTTGAACTCGAGCCATGACAACTCGGGATTGAGAAACTGGTCGGGGCTCTGGCGGGCGGGATCCTTGACCTCATCCGAGCGCACGAGCGCGCGTAGCTCACTCAGCGTCACGCGGCTCGCGCGCGCCACGTCCTCCCGAGTGGTGGGGGGCCTGTCGATCGGCGTCTCGCCGGTGTCGAAGGGAGCGCCCGACCACTCGGGTAGCAGGGGAGAGCGCGCGGCGACGGTCAGCGCCGCGAGCGTCCCCGGATCGCGCAACATCGGGGAGCCAACGCGCGCGATGAGCTCCGCGGGATCGAACCATTGCAAGCGGTCGCCGTTGTTCGGGTTTCGATGCAGCCGCCGCGCGGTCCACACTTCCAGTGGCACGCGATCGCCCGAACGCGGCACGACGCCGAGGAGACGAAGCTGGCCTTCGCCGGTGCCGACGATTTCGCGCAGCGCGGCACGACACGCTTCTTCACCGCTCCCGCGCTGCACCGGAACCCGCAGGTCGGTCCCTCCGGAGCGGCAGAGCCCGATGCGCCCGTGCTCTACGGCGATAACCGCGACTTCGCGCTCGCCCCGCAGCTCGCGCCCGATGGCTTCACCTTCGACGCCGTCCAGCGCGGCTTGCGCGCGCAATACCGGATCGTTTCCGGCCGGACGAAGCGGAAAGGCTGCTTCCAGCTCTGACGCCAGGCGACCGGCAGCGCCACCTCCCCAGGGCCGCGGGCACACGGCCAACTCTGCGAACCGGGCCGTAAGCTCCTGGCGCCGGACGGTGACCACGTCGCCGGCGAGATCGTAGAGCGGTACGCGGAAGAACGGCACGCGCCGGGTACGCCAGATGCGCTCGACGTCGCGTTCGATCCAGGACTCCAATCGGGTTGGATCCACCAGCGCGCGCAGTCGCGCCGCGGCCGGCGAGTCGCCGGCGAGCGTAGCGATCGCATCGCCTTGAGAGAGGGCCAGAGATGGCAGCCGCGAGCGCACCCGCGGACCGCCGGCGAGCCAGACTGTCAGCGACGTCGTGCCGTCTACGACAAAGCGCAGTCGGCAGCGCGCGCCGCGCTGGCGAAGGTCGCCGCCGCTCGTGTCGAAGTAGATCTCACGGAAGAAAACCGCGCGCGCACGGAGGGGGGTCGAATCGAGTGGCGGAGGAGGAGACGCCAGTATGCGCCGGAGAAGTTGCTCATCCGGTGCATCCCAGCGGCGGATCATCGAATGAGGGGGTCGAAGCGCACGTCGGTGATCTGCTTGGACGGCTCCTCCCGAACCGCTGCAACCAGCGCATCGGCGTTGGTGGTGCGGCGGAGCTGGACGGCGAAGATCAGCGCCGTCGGCTCCGTACGGACCAGCTTCCAGCGCCGCGCGTACCGCTCGATGATGGTTTGGACGGGCGCTTCGACACCGGGGGCCCAAGGGGCTTCGACCACGAGCTGGCCCCGGAACGCGTCGGCAAGCGGCTCGGTCCCGACGTCAAACCGCCACAGCACGAGCACCACCAAGAGAAAGATGACGGTCACCACGAACGCCACAGAGAATGACTGGACGCCCGCGGCCAGGCCGACGGCGATCGCGAGGAAGATGTAGACCGCGTCCTTCGTATCGCGCAGGGTGTTCCGAAAACGCACGGCCGCCACGATGCCCGCGAGGCTGAAGGCCAGCGCCACGCTGTCACGGACGATCAGCACGACGCCGGAGATCACAATGGGCAGGACAACGACCGTCTGAACCAGCGAAGAATCGTATCGTGCCTTGGGCTTCGTGCGCATGTACATCCACGCGACCGGACACATCAGCGCGAGTCCACCGATCATCGCGACGGCCGCCGCGCCTGGGGTCTTGGGAGCAAACAGATCTCCCCATTGCGGTAACCAGCGTCCGATGAGGGAGGAGACGAAGCCCAGCGCCGCGTAATAGGCGACCAGCGGAATGAAGAGTCCGAGTATCGGCCGTTCGGTCATTGGGGGACGCTCCGGCAGCCGTGAACGAATTCGCGTTGCACGAAGCCCCGGTTCTCGATTGCCTTGAAGAAGTCATCGAAGTAGTTCAGCAGTCCCTTGATGTCGCCCTCGGGGAGCTGGGACACACTGCTGACCGCCGCGTAGATCGAGTCCTTGGCCGCGCGAAATCGCGCCAGCACGGTGTTCAGCACGCTGTCCGGCTGGCAGAAGCCGCGGTAGTAGCGCTCGCGCACGCTGTGAATGGGCAGCTGAGGCGGCGGCGACGCATACGGCGCATCAACCGCTCCGGAAAAATCGAAGTCGTACGGAACCGCGAACAGGATGGAGGGTTGTGATCGCTGGAGGATTGTGATGTTGTGCCGGCCCCAGACCGACCAGTCAGTGTTCCCGATCAGATACTGGAACATCGCAACGAGCGTCATATACGTCGGATCGGTCAACAAGTCGTGGATCTTGCTGCCCTCCAACACCGTTGCGCCCTCACGGCGCGCCAGCTCGACGTCCGACTCGATGAGGAAGCCGTAACGCGCCACGGTGTCGGTGTGCGCTGAATCGATGTACGTGATGTGCGCGAGTCGCACGCGAAAGCTCGTATCGGTGAGCGCGTTGAACACCCGATAGACGGCGTATTCCTTCAACAGATTGCGCTCGTACGCTTTCCCGCTGAGACAATGAGTCACCAGCTTGAGCTTGTCCTGCCCGGCGAAGGGCGTGTCGGCGGTTTTGTGCGCCGGCAGATCGATGCGGATGGGTGGAAACGCGCAGAGCTTCAACCGGAAGATGCCGCGCGTGCGCAGCTTCACATCCACCTTGCCGCTGTCGGTCGCGCTGGCGAAGCGCAGTCGCGCGGGGTGTTCGGTGCGCTTCTCCCCCCGATCGTGAAACAAGGCCTTGAGATCGCCCTCGAGCCGCAGGGTGAGCGGCGTGTGGTCCTGAAAGAGAGGCGAGGACTGGTGTTGGGCTGGTAACGCCCTGTAATAAGGAAGGAGAACGACGATCGCGCCGATGACAGCCAGGGAAGGCCGCATCGGGCGAAACTACGCCCTGCCGCGGGTCACGTCGAGACGCGGTTCCGACCGGCTTCCTTTGCCCGATAGAGCGCCTTATCCGCCGCGAGCACGACCTGGTCGGGGTTGGCATGGCGGTGATTCCTCTCTGCCACGCCGATGCTCACGGTAATCGTAATCGCCTGCTTCGTTTTGCGACTCTTGTCGACTTTGCCCTTGTTCCGCGGCCGGAACCGGCGCCGCATCGTGAAGCGGCTGGTTTCCACGGTCTGGCGGAGCTCCTCGAGGTGCGGAAGGCATTCTTCGGCGCCCTTGCCCGGGTAGACGAGCGCAAACTCTTCCCCCCCGTAGCGGTATGCGGTTCCACCGCCTGGGGCCTGCGCCAGCCGCGCCGCGACGAGCCGGAGCACATGGTCGCCCGCGTCGTGCCCGTAGGTGTCATTGAAGCGCTTGAAGTGATCGACATCGACCATGGCGACGGTGAATTGCCCGCTCAATCGCGGCAATGCTTCGTTCAGCGCGCGCCGCCCCGGCAGCTCGGTGAGACCGTCGCGATACGCCATCAGATACGACGCTTCGATGACGGCGATCACGAGAATCAGCCCCGCCGTGCCGAGCCAGATCTCCTGGCCGGGCCCGGTCGCTCGCCAGGAGAGGGCCGCGAACACGGCGATGAGGGAATACGCGTATCCCCGAACCGGGGACTGTGGCTCCCGCAGCCACGCCATAACCAGCAACGCGCCGATCGCGGCAAACGCGATGATCGCCGGCTGTTTGACCGGTGTCCACCCGAACCAACGCGCTGGAAGAAGGCGAGTCGTCAGGAAGTTGAGGGTCTGAGTGGGAAATGTCTTCGCGAGAAATGCGACGATGACGACCTGCACGCCCAGCAGGACCCAGCGCAGCAATCCGGCCGCCGTCAGCGTGCCGCGCTCGGGCAACAGCGCGACCAGCGCCAGGTTGATCGGTAAGAGAAAGGTGAGCGCATGAAAGAACAGCCGCTCGGTCTGCGTGCCCTGCGGAGGGGCGCTGATGAGCACGTACTCGGCGAGCGCCAGCAGAGCGATCGCGAAGACCAGTCGCGACCGGTTGAATCGCCAGCCGAGGAGTAAGGCGGCCGCGAGGACGGTGAAGGGGAACACCGCGGCGAGTCCGTTGGCGGTCCCTCGAAGCGCCGGCAACGTCACGAGCAGCGCCGCGGCAACGACAATGAGCGCCTCGGGGACGAGCAGCGAGAGGATGCGTTTCATTCGGCCAGTAAGGGTACGTGCAACACTGCATAGGTCAACTACCAAGATTCGATAGCTTCACCACGTAAGCGGCTGGGTTGACCATGTGTGCGCAGGCTGGCGATATTCACGCGCTTTCCCGCGTGTGGCGGTATCGTCTAGGGGACCAGGACGGAGCCCTCTCAAGGCTCAAACACGGGTTCGAATCCCGTTACCGCTATTCGAATCCCGCCTCCATCGTCTAACGGCTAGGACACCACTCTTTCAAGGTGGGAACAGGGGTTCGATTCCCCTTGGAGGCACTACTCGTCGGTCGTCGGTTCCGTCAGGTATTCGCGCTGAACCACGGAATTCCCGCCTGCATTCTTCGCCGCATAGAGGGCCAGGTCCGCAGACGCCATCAGCTGCGCGCTCGAGGCATCCGGGATGCCGCGCGGCAGCTCCACGAGGCCACCACTCACCGTGACCATCGTCGATCCATCCTGCACGAGACTCCGGCGAATACGGGTGGCGACGATCAGGCCCGCCACGGCGTCGGTGTCGGGCAGAATAATCGCGAATTCATCGCCGCCGATGCGGGCCGCGATGTCGGTGCCGCGCAGGCTCTTCTGGATCGCTGAGGCGACGCGGCTCAACGCGCGATCGCCCGCCTGATGGCCCCACCGGTCGTTCAACGGCTTGAGGCGGTCGACGTCCACCAGCAGCAGGGAAAGCGAGACTTCGTAACGGCTGCAGCGCGCGATTTCGCGCTTCAGCATTGCCTCGAAGTGGTAGCGGTTGAACAGTCCGGTCAGCGGATCCGTAATCGATCGGTGCTCGAGCAGCGTGAGCGCGTCATGCTCCACGATCGTCGGCGCGATGAGATCGCCGCTGATGTTGAGCATGTAGTCGACGGCCGCCACGATCGGACCGACATTCCGGCCCAGCCGGGAGCCAAGCTGGCGGCGATGCTCCTCGATCGCCGCCGCGCGGTCGGCCGCCTCCCGCTCCGTGAAACGTGCGTGCGGGAAGACGCGCTGCAGTGTCTGAGTCTGTCGCTCGTCGGGTTTCATCGGCTCACCACCCGATCGCGAAGTTCGAGAGCTGCTGCTTGTGCACCTGCAGGATCATTGACCCTCCAGCAAGGCGTCAAGCTTATCGATTTCGGCGCGCGCCGAGAGCCGCTGGAAGATCGCGCGGGCCCGCTGCGCGGCAGCTTTTCCTGATGCCACATCACCATTCTTGAGCAACGCCCGTGCCAGATCGCGCTCCGCGCTGGCGAGGAGCAGTGGCCGGCCGTGCTGCGTCGCACGGTCGATCACGTCGTTCAGCATCTCCACCGCATGCTCGGTCTGGCCCGACGCCGCGAGGGCGCCCGCCAGGATGCGCAGATCTTCGGCTTCGCGCACCGGGTCCTTCAGCTCACGATGCACCGCGATCGCGCGCTCGACTTCCTGCTTCGCGAGCTCGGTCTCGCCCGAGGCCACGTGGATTTCCGCCAGGCCGGCGAAGGCCTGGGCGGTGAGCTGCCGGTCACCCAGACGCTCGGCATCGCGGACCGCCTGGTTGGCGATCTCGACGGCCTTGTCCAACTCGCCCTGCTCACGGCAGACGATCCCGAGGTTGTGCCGGGCTTCGGCGACACCCCGCGCGAACTGCGCCTTCTCGTAGGCGGCGATGGCGCGCGTATAGGCAATGACCGCACGCTTATAGTCGCCCTGCATGTTCGCGATGATGCCGAGGTTGTTCGCGCACCGGCCGACGGTCGCCATGTCGTTGTCGTCGGTCGCCTCTTCCTGGGCGCGCGAGAAGAAGTAGGTGGCCTCGTCGATGCCACCGCGCTCGAGCGCGATCGCCCCGCAGACGTTCAGGGCGCGCACTTCCATCATCCGGTCCTTCAGCGCCCGGGCCCGCAGCTGCGCCACCATCGCCCACTGCTGGCCGACTTCGAGACGGCCCAGCCGGCTGTGCGCGATACCGCACAGCAGGGTCAGCATGGCCGACTCTTCCAGCTCGTCCTTGGACCGCTGCTCGAGATACGTCAGCAGCTCGGCGTAGCGGCCGGCGTCGGCGTACTGCTGCGCGACATGGACCGGCGCGAGCGGACCACGCAGCTCGGCCGCAAACGCTGCGTCCCAACCCTGGTCGGCGAGCTTGCGAATTTCCCCTTCGGCCCCGATGCGGGCAAACACCGCTTTCGCCGACTGCGCCGCCGCGGCCGCCTCCGCCATCCGGTCGGCACGGCGGAGAATCATCGCGAGATCGCGGGTCGCTTCGCCGACGAGCAATACCCGGCCATGCAGCTCGGCGCGGCCAATCACTTCCCGCAGCGACCTCTCGGCTCGACTCAGCTGATTTTCCGACAGCGAGACGAGCGCCAGGACGCGCAGGTCCTCGGCCTCGCTGACGGGATCGGGCAGACGGCTGCGGATCTCGCGGATCCGCTCGAGGTCCCGGCGCGCCAGCTCGGGTTCGCTGCGGGCGATCCGGATTTCGGCCCGGCCGCGCAGCGTGAGGGCGAACAGGGACTCGTCGCCCGTCGCTTCGGCGGTCGAGATCGCGAGGTCCGCTTCAGTCAGGGCGCGATCGAACGCGCTCCGTTCGCGATAGGCGTTCGCCATGTTGTGATGGCACTCGGCGACGCCGTTCTGGAGGCCGGCGCGATGGAACGCGGCAGCCGCGATTTCCCACGACGCAATGGCCTCGGCAAACCGGCCATGGAGATAGCTGATGTTGCCCAGATTGTTGGACGCCCGGCCGGTCGTGGCATGATCGCCATCGCGGCTCGCGGCCATCAGGGCTTGCGTACAGTAGTCGGCGGCTTCGGAGAGGTCGCCGCTAACGAGGGCGATGGCACCGCGGGCGCTCAACGCATGGCGCTCGACGAGATGCTCACCCTGCTGGCGCGCCTGGGTGCGTGCCTGCTCGAGCCATTCGAGCCCCTGATCGTGGCGGCCCAACCGCGCCTGCGCGATGCCGTACAGCAGCGCCAGGGTGGGGGACCCGATCAGTTCGCTCCGCTCGCGGCTGCCGAGAAAGTCGACGACGGCGGCGTGCTGCCCGGCGGCGGCGAGAGCTCGAGCTTTCGTAACGACGGTCTCGACTTCGAGCAATTGCTCGGGCGACCGGTCGTTGGGCATGGGGAGGCTCACCGGACTACCAGCTCACCGCCAGTTCCAGCAACTCGGCGATCGCGTACTCGCAGAAGTGCGGGAGCGCGTAGGTGAACGACTTGTCGTCCAGGTTCTGCGAGGCCGACAGGTGCGTCCACTGGTCGCCCTCACCTTCCCGATACCAGAGACCGAGCAGCTGCTGCTCGACGTTGGCATCCGTGCTGTCGACGATGCCGTCGCCGTTGTAGTCGCCGTTCGCGCCGCCGTACCAAATCTGGAGCTGGGAAGGCTCGCCGAATTGCAAGCCAGAGGGTTCAAGCGATACGCCGATTTTCGTCGTATCGATGTTGACGGTGATGAGGACCGAATCGCCCACCGCGAGCTCGCCGACGCCGGGAACGAACTGTGGATCGGTCGTCGTCAGGCGGAGGAAGGGATGGTTATCCTGGTCGATCGAACTTTGATAGTTGATCTGCACCGAGCGGGCCTCACCGCGGACCGCCCAGAACGACACTTGATAGGTGTCGAGGCTGAGGGGCGGCGACATTGCGGCGGAACGCCCGTTGCCGTTATGCGGTCGTGAGGACCGGGCGGAGAATTGCGGAGTGCTCCCCGCCCACGTGAGGAACTGCGGTCCGGCTTTCGAGGCCGCCGCGACCGAGTTCAGCCCAGTGGGCTGGTCCGCGCAGCGCGCTACCATGAGCGTCAGCGCGAGGATGAGAAGGGAACGACGAACGAGCATTGGGTCTCCGCGGCTCCGGGTTCTAGGGCGTGACGCTTGACGTCAGTGGTCTGATGCGGCAGTATTCGGGGCGCAACAGGCCCTATTGCCGCATTAGAATGTCACCGAAAGTAGGCTTCTTTTGGTACCTGTCAAGACCGAAACTGGCCCGAAGAGAGTACCGCTTCCCGATC
Source organism: Gemmatimonadales bacterium (assembly GCA_035551075.1). Taxonomy (GTDB): domain Bacteria; phylum Gemmatimonadota; class Gemmatimonadetes; order Gemmatimonadales; family GWC2-71-9; genus 20CM-2-65-7. The sequence goes on from DASZNX010000337.1 coordinate 8,499, forward strand.
GCCTCGCTATCCTGCTCGACGTCTTCAGCCCGTGGGAAGGCATTTCCCTGGGGTACCGGCAGTTCGCCGCCGCCTTAGGAGGCGGTGTAACTGAAGCTGCCATAAAGAAATGGCCTCATAGGAAGAAATTCCCGGCTGATGTCGCCCGACTCATCGTGACCAAAGCCAAGGAGCTGGGCATTCCTGACGTGACGCTTGAATGGGTCCTGTGGGGCGAGGGCAGTGGTCCCAAAAAAGGAACCAAAAAGGTCCCGCACAATATTTCTGTGCCGCGGGAAGACCCGCAGGCGCAGTATCGACAGCTTGCCGCCAGCATCGCACAGGCGCTCGAAACTGACCTGGGGCACAACGATTTCGGGCAGTGGTCGTCGGTGGAGGTTCAGCGGACCGTCGTGTGGGCGTTGAAGGACCTGGCGCGCCGGCTCTGGGCGCTGCGGTTTCCAATGAATGAGACGTTCAAGCTGACAGACGAATGGGGTACTCGGATCGGCCTGCCAAGTCGTTCCCTTGCCTCGGCTCCGGGCCCTGATGATTTTTCGGCCGCTCCTCCGGCGGGTTCTCCGGGCCGATAGCTCAACTGGCAGAGCAACTGACTCTTAATCAGTAGGTTCTCGGTTCGATTCCGAGTCGGCCCA
>DASZNX010000338.1:0-6702 GCA_035551075.1 Gemmatimonadales bacterium
CGGCAACAAGATCGCCTTCCTGTTCAACGGGGGCGGCGGGGCAGGGGGTCAGCAATTCATGATCCTGAGTCCCGACGGCAAGCTGCACGTCTTGCCGGAATATCCCGGGGACTTCAATTGGCGCGATCCGAACGTCAACGCGACCACCGTGACGCTCGGGGTGTGGCATCGCATCGAGTGGTATTGCCAGCCCTCGAGCGGGACGTTGAAATGGTGGCTCGATGGTGTGCTGCAGGGCAGCTATACCGACGTGAGGAATTCGTACAACTTCAACATGTTCCAATTCAGCCCGACGTGGGGTGGGAACAGTGGCGCGACGAAACATGAGACGGATCACTACTGGTTCGACCACGTCCATATTAGCACTCGTTGAGTTGATGAGTTGAACCATCCGCCCGGCGTGAGGTTGCATCTACCTCGCGCCGGGCGCTTTCGTGCAGTCTAATTCGCGGCTTAAGGCAACTCGGTTACTGCCCGCTTACTGCCCCACTCCAAAAATCGTGATTGCGCATGTACGAGGCGCCGTCGTAGGGTGTCCGCCGAACACCCAAAGGGGGAGTTATGAGCATGCAAGACACCCGACGACGAAGATGCAGCACCGGATTGCTGATGACCGCATTCGCGCTCTACGCGTGCGCCCAAGATGAGCCCACCGCTGCTCCCACTCACGCCAACTCCGATCTGATCGCCGAAGTCGCCGGCCAGCTCGGCACGGTCACGGATCTCGCCACGACCGGCGTCACGGATAGCGCGGTCACCCTTTCATTCACGGAAGTGGACGACGGGACGGGGTCGCCGGCGAGTTACTTCATGCGATTCGCCCGGCCGGCGCTGAGCTGGGGCTCGGCCACAGACGTCTCGCAGGGGACGTGTTCGGTCCCCATCACCGGAATCGCTATTGGCGGCAATCGTACTTGCCAGGTGCGAGGGCTCGAGCCGGGCATGAGTTACCAATTCGAGCTGGTGCCGTTTCGCGGCACGCTCAACGTGGATGCCGTGTTCGGTGCGCTCTCGAATGTCGTCGGCGCAACGACCGCATCCCAGCCACCGCCTCCGCCCTCGAATCCCGGCACCGTAACCGACCTGGCCGTGTCGAACGTGACGGACACTGTGGCAACGTTGTCGTTCACGGAAGTGAACGACGGGACGGGCCAACCCGCTTCCTATGACATCCGTTGGGCCCCCGGAACGATCTCGTGGGGCTCGGCTACGGACGCCGACCGCGGCAGCTGCAAAGTCCCGCTCTCGGGTTCGAGTATCGGCGCCCGCCGCAATTGTACCGTATCCGGATTGTCCGCGGCCACGAGCTACCAATTCCAGATGGTCGCGTTCCGCGGAACGCTCAATAAGGATGCCGTGTTCGGCGGACTCTCCAACGCCGCGAGCGGCACGACGACAGGATCCGCAGTGGAGCCCCCGCCGGCACCTCCGCCGGCCCCTCCTGCGCCGCCGCCGTCAGGAGGCTGGCCCAATGAGCCGGCCGGTCTCACGGTGCGCACCGACTGGGCGCTCGACCAACCGATCCCCCAGGGTTATCCGCTCGACGAGCCGATCCCGGGCGCGCCTGCGGGATGGAACATCGTGTACGAAGTCCAGCCAGGCGGCAGACAGGGTTCGGCCGTACTGGGCAGCGACGCGGGTGCACCGCTCTCGCCCAGCAGCGTGTACGATTTTGTCTACCCGCAGGGCATGGTCGAGGGCAACGCTCCGGCGACGATTTACTACAACATGAATGCCGGCGAGGTCTTCGCGGGCTTCTGGTGGAAACCGTCATCACCGTTCGATTACGGGCCCAACGGCAACAAGATCGCGTTCCTGTTCAACGGCGGCGGCGCTACCGGCGGCCAGCAGTTCCTGATTCTGAGTCCTGATGGCCGGCTGCACGTGCTGCCCGAGTACCCGGGCGATTTCCATTGGCGCGATCCGAACGTCAACGCGACGGTGGTGACGCTGGGTACGTGGCACCGCATCGAATGGTACTGCCAGCTCTCGAGCGGCACGTTGAAGTGGTGGCTCGACGGCGTGTTGCAGGGGAGCTACACCGACGTGAGAAATGCCTACAACTTCAACATGTTTCAGTTCAGCCCGACGTGGGGCGGTAACAGTGGAGCGACGAAGCGCGAGACGGATCACTACTGGTACGACCACGTGCACATCAGCAGTCGGTAACCATCGAGTCGAGCGAGCGTCCGGTACGACATTCCGAGTCGCGCCGGACGCTCGGCATCATGGCACGCCATTCGCGGGTATCACCACCCGATGCAATCGCAGAGCGTGCCGTTCCGGAGCATGCTGCTCGGCATCGGCTTATTGAGCTGCTCGAGCAACGATCACCCGCCCGTTTCCCCGGGCGCGCCTGATGCAAACTGGCCGAATGAGCCCGCCTGGCTCACCGTGCGCGCCGATTGGGGATTTGATCAACCGTTGCCGGTCGTCGGCGATGTAACCATCCCTGAGAGTCCCGGATGGTCGGTTATCGGCAACGCGCCGCCCGGCGCCGCCCGGAGCTGGGCGCAATTGACCGTCGATTCGACCGCCCCGTTCTCGCCGCCGAACGTCTATGACTTTGTCTATCCGCAGGGAATGGTCGAGGGCATCGCGCCCGCGACCGTCTACTTCCCGCAGCAAGCCGGTGGGGTGAAACGACTGCTCCAACGGTTTTCCGGCAATCACGCCGGTCTGGGCGACGAGGTGTACGCCGGATTCTGGTGGAAGCCGTCGTCGCCATTCGACCTGGGTCCCGACGGCAACAAGATCGCGTTTCTGTTCAACGGCGGCGGGACCGCCGGCGGACAGCAGTTCATGATTCTGTTGCCCGACCGGCGGCTGCACGTGTTGCCGGAGTACCCCGGCGATTTTCGCTGGCGCGATCCGAACGTCAACGCTACCGAAGTTACGCTGGGGCAGTGGCACCGGATCGAGTGGTACTGCCAGCTGTCGAGCGGCACGCTGAAGTGGTGGCTCGACGGTGTGCTGCAAGGCAGCTACAAAGACATTCGCAACATGTACGACTTCGACATGTTCCAGCTCAGTCCGACCTGGGGCGGCAACAGCGGCGCCCGGAAACGCGAGACAGATCATTATTGGTACGACCACGTGCACGTGAGCAGCCGCGAATGACGCATCCCCTGGGAGTGTGGACGGCGGGAATGCGGATCGGACTGCGCACGCTTCGCAAAGAGCCGGTCCTTGGTCTCAAGCGGCTGGCTCTCCCGGTCAGCTATTGGCGCAGCCGGGAGTTTGCCTACGTGGGCCGGCAGCTGCAGCTGCGACCCGGCGCGCGCGTCCTGGACCTCGGCAGTCCCAAAGACCTGGCCGTGATGTTGGCGCGGCACCGCGGGTACGAAGTGGTGGCGACCGATATCCTTCCCGACGCCATTGCCCTCAGTCGCCGCTACGCGCGCGCGCAGGGACTCGACGGGCGAGGCCCCGGGCGCGTGCATTCTGAAGTGCAAGATGGCCGGGCGTTGGAATATCCGAACGGATCGTTCGATGCCGCCTACAGTGTCTCGGTGCTCGAGCACATACCCGACCGCGGCGACGAAACGGCGATACGCGAATTGCTCCGCGTCGTGAAGCCGCGTGGCATCGTCGTCGTGACCGTTCCGTACGACGTCACGTACCGCGAGACGTTCGTTCCGGGACCGGTGTACGAGCGCCGGCCCGTAGGGTCCGAGCCGATTTTTTTCGAGCGCCACTACGATGAGGCTGCACTCGCGGACCGGCTCTTGGGATCGCCGTTCGCCGAAGTTGTGGATGTCAGTTATTGGGGTGAGGGGATGGTGCGAGCGGAGTCCTTACTCAATCGTCTCGGACCGGCCGCGCTGCCGCTCTCGCCACTTCAAGCGCTCTTTGCGACGCTATGGCTGCGCCGGGTTCGGCCGAGCGCCAATGGCCGCCACCCCATGGCGGCGTTCTTCACGCTGCGTCGTCGCTGACTGAAGCGGGGTTGCGCGAAGATTCGAGTAGGCGCTCCGCAGACGCTCACCCACACTGTCCCAACTGTAATGCGCGACCACCGTGCGCCGGCCATTCTGCTCGAGCCTCCGGCGTAGCTCGAAATCACCGAGTATCTGGACGACCGCTTGGGCGAGCCCCGCGGGCGTGTCTCGGATGATGATGTTTTCGCCGTCGACAGCTTCCAGACCTTCGCATCCGATCGCGGTGGACACCACCGCCTTTCCCATGCTCCAGGCGTCGAGAATCTTCAGCCGGGTGCCTCCGCCAATGCGCATTGGGACGATGCAGCAGCCGGCCTCCGCGAGCGCCGGTCGAATGTCGGGAATCTGACCCAGGACCTGGACCCCGGGTTCCGCGCTGTAGCGGGCGTGATCCGCTGGCGCATGACGGCCGATCAGTTGCAGCGACGCCGATGCGTCGCCGGCGCGAATCAGCGGCCACACTTGCTGGAGCAGGAACTCCACCGCATCGCGATTGGGCTGACTGGAGAACGTCGGACCGACAAACGCGACGCGCCTGGCCAGGGATGTCATGCTGGTTGGCTGGAAATAGTCGGTGTTGGTGCCGTTCTGGACGACCACGGTCGCGGCTTCCGGTGCGAGCGCGCGCAGTTTACGGGCGTCCAGCTCCGACATCATCACGTTCAGCGCGAATCGCGGGCAGAGCGCGCGCTCCAGTCGCTCGATCCGCTTTGCCTGCAGCAGCAGGTATTGTCGCTGTCCCCAGCCCAGCAGGCGCGCTCTGCGACGCAGCAGATCGGAATCGATGTCGTGGTGCGTACAGGTAATCGGCACAGGCGGAAGCTCCGGCAGCCAGCGGTGCATATCGAGGCTGTCCAGATGCACGATGTCCGGCCGGCGCGATCGGATAACCGACCGCAGGCGCTCCGCGAACGACCGGCTGTCGTACTCGTAGAACGTGTACACCCGCCCGCTCACCATGCTGCGCGCATGAACCCAGAGCTTGCGCAGCGTCGAGTGCTCACTGGGAATCGGCGTGGGCTCGGCGACAAAGCTCACGACGCGGCGTAGTGCCTCCCACGACGCCTCGAGCGTCCCGCGATCCGGCTGATGATTGACACGGTAAAAGGCCACCAGATCGACGTCGTAGGTCTTCTGCAGTTGCAGCAGAATGTTGAACGTGCGGGCGGCGACTCCCGTGTGAGGCGGGTACGGCAGGCATTGCGCGAGAAACAGGATCCGCGGGCGGCGCGCCGTGCCCATCAGACGTACTCCTCGGCGCCCTCCTGCTCGCGCATCGCGGCAAGCAGGCTGCGCGCGACTGTCGTCTCGTAGCGGCGCGGCCGCAAGATGGACCACACTTTGAGTCGCCGTGCACGCTCGCGGCGCGCGAGCCCCAACACCAATGTCGCGGCCGTGACGCCGCCGGCGAGTAAGCCAATGGGTGTCCAGACCATTCGGCCGCGCCAGCCGTGCTCGCGAAATCGCGCGAGGAGATCGCCGCGCGTTTTGATAGTCGGATCGATGAGGTTGACAACCGGTGGGGCCTCGGCAAAGTGGTCGGCGCACCATGCCACCGCCGCGGCCGCCGTCGACACATCGCACACGGCAAACGGCAGGCTCGAGCGGCCGAGCCCCAGGTGCCATTGCCCGAACAGCCGTCGGCCAAGAAGTCCCGGCATCTGGAGATCATTCCAATCCACCAACGCCGCGGGACGAATAATGCGCGCCTCGATTTCCCCGCGCGCCGCCGCCTCTGCGACCAGGCGCTCAGCTTCGCATTTGCCCCACGTGTAGGGACCGAGCCGCTCTGCCTGCGTCGCGAGGGGCGTTTGCTCCGCCTGCCGCTCCCAGAAGGGGCGGGGCGGGCGCAACACGGAAATGCTGCTGATGTGCACGAGACGCCGCACGCCGGCCGTGGCCATGGCGCGCAGGAGCTGCCGGGTGGCGCCGATGGTATTGCGGTCATGCGCGTCGAATCCGCCGGCCGTTTCCGCCGCGGCGTGCACGACGACGGCCGCTCCCGCCAGTGTGCCCGCGGGAATCTCAGTGGCGAGATCGGTCCGGACCCACTCGTGCACGTGTGGGTCGCCAGGTTGTTCGGAACGGCCCACGCCGCGAACGCGGAAGCCTCGCTGCGCGAGCTCGCGACTGATCGCCCGCCCGAAGAAGCCACTGGCACCGGTGAGGACAGCGATGGGGGCAGTAGCAACGCTCGGCAGTGACTCGCCCCCGTGCAGTGATGCCACTCGCGCGCTGGCAGGTTGCACCGCGCTCCGCACGGTGGCGGCAAGCTGTTCATAAACGGCCGTGACATTGCGCAAGTGATCGGGATCGAGCGGCGAGCTGTCCCGACCGGCTACGGCGGCGTAAAAATCCCGCAATAGCTCCACCAGTCCCGGGTAGTTGACGCCTGCGGTGAGACGGCGAACCAGACTCGTCGTGCTGTGCCAGGCAAGCTGGGCCGACTCGATGAGCGGATTGACGATTTTCTCGACCGGGCTCGTGCCCTCGTTTCCCGCGCCGAGGAGGATGCTGCGGTCGAAGTCGACCGTGAATGATCCCTTGGCACCCGTCATCGTGAGTGTTGCGGCGACCGGGCGAGCGCGCAGACTCACGGTGAGTCGGCCAATGACCTCGCCGGCGCGTAACAGCGCGTGCAGATCAGTAGGCGTCGCAGTCGTGTGCACGATCTCGATCGCCGGCCCGTCCCTCCGTGCACCCGCCGGCGCGACCGCCTCGAGTGCAGCCACCAACACGTACAGCGGATGCGGCAGGATAT
>DASZNX010000339.1:0-1932 GCA_035551075.1 Gemmatimonadales bacterium
AACTATCGCCGCGCAAACGCGCGGCTCCGCGATGCGGCTCACGCGCTGTCATCAGTGCGCGACGCGGACTCGACGCTGAACACGCTCAAGACCTTGCACGGCCGGTACCCCGGCGTGGTGACGCGCGGTGCGCTGCGGGCCTTGCTGCCGGGCCTGCGTGCACGCAAGCGGCAGGCGCGGCGCACGGCACGGCGGACCATGCGGCGGGCTGCCGCAGCCCTGAAGCGCGCCCGGCAAATACTGCCGCGCCAGGTAGGCCGGGTCGGCGACTTCAAGGCGGTGCATGCCGGCGCGCTCCGGACCTATCGCGCTGCACGCCGGTCGATGCGCGGACTCACGGTCGACGGCGCGGCGGCCGAATTCCATGAATGGCGAAAGCGGGTCAAGGACTACTGGTACGATCTCCGGCTGTTTGAAGGACTGCACCCGGCGCCACGTGGTCGCGTCCGCAGCATCGGCCAACTTGAAGAGCTACTGGGTGACGCCCACGACCTGGCGATGCTGCACGACCAGCTGCTGGACGGATCGGCGCGTTACGCAAACGCCCGAACGCGGGCCCTCATGCTGGGAGCGATCTCCAAGGGAGAAACGTCGCTCCGCAGCCGGGCGCTCCAACTGGGCCACCGCACGTTTGCAGAACGGCCGCGCCATTTCGATAAGTCGCTGCGAACCTGGTGGGAGGATCGGTAGCGTGGCGCGGCTGCCGGGACCATTCGCCGAGAACGGCGCGATCAACGTCATGGTCGAATCGCCGCGCGGCTCGGCGGTCAAGTTGAAATACGACCCCAAGCACCAGCTGATATCGCTTTCCCGCCCACTTACCGCAGGCCTATCGTTTCCGTTCGATTGGGGCTTCGTCACGGGGACCAAGGCGTCGGATGGCGATCCGCTCGACGCGTTCGTCCTGTGGGATGTGAGCAGCTATCCCGGCGTGGTCATTCCATGTCGACCGCTGGGCGTCCTGAACGTCGAACAAACCAACAAGGAAACGCAGAAGCGGGAACGCAATGACCGCATTGCCGTCGTACCCCTGAAGGCGCCGCGTCAGGAGTCATTGCGGTCCGTGCTCGAGCTTACCGAGCGCGCTCGAGCCGAGATCGAGACGTTCTTTCTCGAAGTAGTGGCGTTCGAAGGAAAAGACCTCAAGCTGCTCGGCTGGCAGGGTCCGGACGCGGCGCTCAAGCGGATTCGGGCGGGGGCCGCCGCACGAAAGCGCGGACGGTGACATGTGCGCGAACTCGCGGACTGGCGGCGCGGGACGTTACGTCGAACTTTGGAGTCATGGCCGACCTCCCCCGGCAATGCCCCGCCTGTCAGAAGCCGCTCGCTCCAGACGACCACTTTTGTCCGAGCTGCGGAAAGCCGACGGCGCTGAGCGTCGATCCTGAGATCACGCTCGTAAATCCCGTCGATCCTGAAATCACCCTCGTGAATCCGGTGCGGCCCAGCGGGTCTGCGCCATCGCCCACGGCCACCTTCAAGGAGCGGTTACAGCGGGTCCTGAGCGCCGAGTACGACATCATTGCACTGACCGGCCAGGGCGGGTTTGCCCGCGTTTATCGCGCGCAGGATAAGCGGCTCAACCGGATCGTGGCCATCAAAGTTCTGAAGCCGGAGTTCTTGGAGATCGAGGACATGGTAGCGCGCTTTCGGACCGAGGGCATCACGCTGGCGAAGCTGCGGCACCCCGGCATCGTGCCGATCTTCGACATTCGCGAACGTGACGGTTTGATCTACTATGTCATGCCGTTCGTGGAGGGAGCGACGCTCGAGTCACGCCTGGAGCATCGCATGCCGCCGTTCGAGGTGCGCCGCATTCTGTTGGAGCTGGCCGACGCGCTCGGGGCTGCCCATCGCGCCCAGATGATTCACCTGGACATTAAACCCGCCAACGTGTTTCTCGAAGGCGACCGGGGAAAGGTGCTGCTGATG